>JAJXSQ010000005.1 GCA_021784495.1 Myxococcales bacterium
GCGGCCCCGAGGCCCCCGGAGCTCCGGCCGCCGACGCGGGAGGCCGGGGCGACGGACGCCCGGCGCCCGGCGCGGAGGGGGGCTCCGGCGGCCCTCCTGCGGGCGGTCCGGGCGAGACGTGACCCCGAGGTGGTGCCGCGGCGTCGCGGCGGGCCTCGTTCTCGGGGTCGGCGCCGCGTCCTCCGGCCTCCTGTCGGGGTGCACCCGCGCGGCGCCCGCTCCGGAGATCGGTGCCGTCAGGGTGGAGGGGGAGGCCCTCGACGCGCTGGTCGAGGCGGGGATCGGCCCGGAGGAGTCGGCCGGCGAGGCGCGGGCGGCGCTGGTCGAGGCGGGCTTCGTGCTCGACCCGAAGGCGGCGGCGCCCCTCCGGGCCAGGGTGACGGTCGCCGGGGTCGACCTCGGGCGATCGCCCTCCACCGGGCAGCCGCGCGGTGCGGTCGAGGTCGAGGTGTCGCTCTCGGCGCCCGGCGACGCCGAGCCCGCCCGCCGGGCCCTCTCCCGGTCCGATGCGCCGGTCGAGGGCGGACGCCCGGCCGCGGCGCTCCAGCGGGCGCTCCGCGCGGCCGTGCGGGACGCGGCGCGCAGGCTCCTGCTCGACCTCGTCGCCGGCCGGAAGGCCGTTCCGGCGCTGCTGGCCGATCTGGACTCCTCCGACGAGCGCGTCCGGGAGGCGGCGGTCGAGGCGCTGGCCGACCGCGGCGACCGGGCCGCCGTGCCGGCGCTGATCCGCTGCCTCCAGGACCGGGATCCGGCGGTCGTCCAGCGAGCCGTCGGCGCCCTCTCGGCGCTCCGCGACCGGCGCGCGGTCTCGCCGCTCATCGACCTCACCCGTGGCGGCGATCCGGTCGCCACCCTCCAGATCGTCGGGATCGTCGGCGAGATCGGGGGTCCGGACGCGGAGGGCTGGCTCGCCACCGAGGCGCAGGCCGAGCCCGACCCGCGCATCCGGGCGGCGGCGGCGGCGGCGCTCGGCGGGATCGCGCCGAGCGCCCCGGCGCGGAAATAGCGTGGAGCGCCCGCGTTCGAGGCTAGAATGCGCCCCGCCATGAGACTCGCCGCGCTCCTCCCGCTCGCAGGCCTCGCCGCCGCCTGCGCCCACGGCCCCGCCCGCGCCGCCGGGGGCGGGGAGGTCGCGGCCTACTTCCCGCTCGCGGTCGGCGACGTGCGGGTCTGGGAGGACCGCAGCCCCCAGCTCCCCGCCGGGGAGGCCCCGCCGCTGCGCACCGTCCGGATCGTCTCCCGGACCGCGGACGGCTTCTTCCGCGACGGCGAGCGGGGCGAGCTCCGGATGGACGGCGGCTGCCTCCGCGACCGGGTGCGGCGGCTCCTCTGCGGGCCGCTGGTCAAGGGCCACGCCTGGAGCTCGGTGGTCTCGGCCAGCTCGACGGAGCGCTACGAGATCGTGGGGACCGGGGAGCGGGTGGCGACGGCCGCCGGGACCTTCGACGGCTGCGTGCGGGTCCGCTCGATCGACCGGGCGGGCGGGGCGGAGCTGGTCGCGGAGATCAGCTACGCCCCGGGCGTGGGCCCGGTGCGCATCGAGACCTTCGCCGTCGTCGGCGGCGAGGTGAGGCCGCAGCTCCGGGCGACGCTCCGGAGCTACCGGCTGGAGGGGCGGTGACGATGCGCGAGGTCGGGATCGGGATCGCGGGGTTCGGGACGGTCGGCGGCGGGGTGCTCTCCATCCTCCGGCGGCACGCGGGGGACATCGAGGCCCGCCTCGGCGCCCGGATCGTGGTGAAGCGGATCGCGCTGCGCGATCCGCTCCGGGCGCGCGCGGTCGACGTCGCGCCGGGCCTGCTCACCACCCGCGTCGACGACCTGGTCGAGGATCCCGCCATCGAGGTGGTGGTGGAGCTCATGGGCGGGGTGGAGGAGTCCTTCCGGCTGGTGAGCGCCGCGCTCTCCCGGGGGCAGCACGTCGTGACCGCGAACAAGGCGCTCCTCGCGGCCCGCGGCGACGAGATCTTCCGCCTGGCGCGGGCCCGGAGCGTCGACGTCTACTACGAGGCGGCGGTCTGCGGTGGGGTCCCCATCATCCGCACGCTGCGCGAGTCCCTCGCCTCGGACCGCATCAACGCCCTGACCGGCATCGTGAACGGGACGACCAACTTCATCCTCACCGCGATGGCCGAGCGGGGGGAGGCGATCGGCCCCGTGCTGGCGGAGGCGCAGCGGCTCGGCTACGCCGAGGCCGACCCGACGCTCGACGTCTCCGGCGGCGACGCGGCCCAGAAGCTCTGCGTCCTGGCGCAGCTCGCCTTCGGCGCGCGCCTCCGCCCGGCCGAGGTCCTGACCGAGGGGATCATGGGGCTCTCGCCCGAAGACTTCCGGTGGGCGCGCGAGTTCGGGTACACGCTCAAGCTGCTGGCGGTGGCCCGCCGCTGCGGCCCGGCGGCGGACGACCCTCGCGGGGTCGACCAGATCGAGGCGCGGGTCCACCCGGCCTTCATCCCCGAGGGGTCGCTGCTCGCCGGCGTCCGGGGGGCGATGAACGCGGTCGTGCTCCGCTCCGAGGCGCTCGGCGCGTCGATGCTCTACGGGCAGGGGGCCGGGGCCATGCCGACCGGGAGCGCCGTCGTCTCGGACATCATCGACCTCACCCGGAACATCCTCGCCGGGAGCCCGGGCCGCGTGCCGCTCCCTCCCGAGGAGCCGCTCGTCTCGCTCCGCCCCCACGCGGAGATCCGCTGCGCGTACTACCTCCACTTCTCGGTGAAGGACGAGCCGGGGGTGCTCGCCCGGATCGCCACGACGCTGGCCGGGCGCGGCATCTCGGTGGCCGCGGTGCAGCAGCGCGAGCCGCCCGAGGCGGGCGCGCCGGTCCCGCTGGTCATCGTGACCCACGAGGCGCGGGAGGCGGACCTCGTCGAGGCCATCTCCGAGATCGGCCGGCACGCCTCGACCCTCCGGCCCACGCGGCTCATCCGGATCGAGAGCGTCTAGCTCCGGCGCCCGGCGCATGGTCCCGACCTCCATCCGCGTCATCTACGGCGACACGGACCAGATGGGCGTCGTCTACTACGCGAACTACCTGCGCTACTTCGAGGCCGGGAGGAGCGAGTTCCTCCGCGCCAGGGGGCTCACCTACCGGGACTTCGAGGAGGCGTTCCGCCTCCGACTCCCGGTCGCCGAGGCCGGGGTGCGCTACCGGCTGCCGGCGCGCTACGACGACCTCCTCACCGTGGAGACCTCGCTGGTCCAGGTCCGCCGCGCCTCGGCCCGGTTCGAGTACCGGGTCGTCCGGCCGGACGGGGCGGCGCTCGCCACCGGCCACACCGTGCACGCGTGCGTGGACCTCGACGGGCGGGTCCACCGCATGCCCCGCGATCTCCTCGATCGGCTCGCCGACGGGGAGCCGCCCACGCCCGGACCCACGCAGGAGTGAACGATGGATCGGAACCTCGCGCTCGAAGTCGTCCGTGTCACCGAGGCCGCCGCGCTCGCCTCCGCCCGGCTCATGGGTCGCGGCGATCGGAACGGCGCCGACCAGGCGGCCGTGGAGGCGATGCGGCGGGCCTTCAACGACCTGGCGATCGCCGGCGAGGTGGTGATCGGGGAGGGCGAGCGCGACGAGGCGCCGATGCTCTTCATCGGGGAGAAGGTCGGGCGCTCGCGCCCCGGCGACCAGGAGATCGAGATCGCGGTCGACCCGCTCGAGGGGACGAACCTCTGCGCCACCGGCGCGCCGAACGCGATCAGCGTGATCGCGATGGGCGAGAAGGGGAAGCTCCTCCGCGCCCCGGACACCTACATGGAGAAGATCGCCTGCGGCCCGGGGGCCAAGGGGGCCATCGACCTCGCCCGTCCCCCGGTGGAGAACCTCCGCCGCGTCGCCGACGCGCTCGGCAAGTACGTCGAGGACCTCACGGTGGTGATCCTCGACCGGCCGCGCCACGAGAAGCTCATCGCCGAGGTCCGGGCGGCGGGGGCGCGGATCAAGCTCATCGGCGACGGCGACGTCGCCGGCGCCCTCAACACCTGCTTCCCCGAGACCGGCGTCGACCTCCTCATGGGCACGGGCGGGGCGCCGGAGGGGGTCATCTCCGCGGCGGCCGTCCGCTGCGTCGGCGGCGAGCTGCAGGGCCGGCTCGCGTTCCGCAACGATCGCGAGCGGGAGCGCGCCCGGGAGTACGGCATGAAGGACCTCGACCGGATCATGAGCGCCGAGGAGATGGCGGCGGGCAACGTCATGTTCGCCGCGACCGGCGTCACCCAGGGGGACTTCCTGAAGGGGGTCCGCTTCACCGGCGACGGCGCCCACACCCACTCGGTGGTGATGCGCTCCAAGACCGGCACCCTGCGCTACATCGAGACGGTCCACCACTTCGCCCGCGCTCCGAACTACGCCGGGTAGGGGCGGGGCGCCATGGCCGCCGTCACCCAGGAGATCCGGATCGAGGTCCCGCCGGAGCGGCTCTTCGACGTGATCGTCGACTACGCCCGGTACCCCGAGTTCGTCCCCGGGGTCCGCAGCTGCCGCCCCCGCCAGGATGGGGGCGCGCGGCTGGTCGACTACGAGGTCGACCTCGGCGTCCGGCGGGTGCGGTACTCCCTGCGCCACGTGGAGGAGCGGCCGCACCGGGTGACCTGGTCCCTCGCGTCGGGCGATGCGATGCGGATCTCGAACGGGTCGTGGGAGCTCGCGGCCGACGGGACGGGGACCCGCGCGAGGTACACCGTCGAGGTACAGATCGCCAAGCCGCCCCTCGTCCCGAGGGCCGTGATCGACGCGCTCACCGAAGAGCTGACACGGGTACAGTTGCCGAGGACGCTGGCCGCCTTCAAGGAGCGCGCCGAGGCCACCCGGGGCGGGTGACGGCGGCTTCGTGGGTCAGGAGGCCCCGAACCCCGATGTGGCAAGGGGCGCACACCGGAGGCATGGCCGGGAGGGCAGGGGCGTTGATAACGTAGCAAGAGGAGGCGCGAGCGCCTGCCGGGCGGGCCGGGAACGCGGTTTGCATGGTTGAACGGGTGGCGTGGTCGGAGAGACTTCGATGCTGGATGCCTACGTCATCGAGGAGATCAGGCGCCGCGAGCGCCAGGTAGACGACCGCCCGGTCGTCGAGATCCCCCTCCCCGGGCCCCCGCCCGAGCCGCCCCCGGGTGAGCCCGAGGACGACTCGGCCGATCGCGGCGTGGTGATCATCGACTACGGGTGATCCCGTGGGGCCGGGTGCGCGGCGATTTACCGGTTGACGGCGGCGCGGGGGCCCGGTCTGATCGCGGGCCTTCGTCCCCCCCACCTTCCCTTCACCCATCGATCGGGCCGCCGAAGGCCGCCCCGAGGAGAGCGCGATGACCGAGATCATCAACGTGGCGGCCCGGGAGATCCTCGACTCGCGGGGGAACCCGACGGTCGAGGTCGAGGTGGCGATCGCCTCCGGCGTGGTGGGGCGGGCCGCGGTCCCCTCCGGCGCCTCGACGGGGGAGCACGAGGCGCTCGAGCTCCGGGACGGCGACGCGCGCCGGTACCAGGGCAAGGGGGTCCGCAAGGCGGTGGCCAACGTCGTCTCGGTGATCGGTCCGAAGGTCGTGGGCGCGAACGCCGCGGACCAGGCGGGGCTCGACGCGCGGATGATCGCGCTCGACGGGACCCCGACCAAGTCGAAGCTCGGGGCCAACGCGATCCTCGGCGTGTCCCTCGCCGCCGCTCGCGCCGTGGCGGCGGCGAGGTCGATGCCGCTCTACCAGCACGTGGGGGGCGTGAACGCCCGGACGCTGCCGGTGCCGCTCATGAACATCCTGAACGGCGGCGCCCACGCCGACTCGAACGTCGACATCCAGGAGTTCATGGTGGTGCCCCTCGGCGCCCCGACCTTCGCGGAGGCGCTCCGCTACGGCGCCGAGATCTTCCACGCCCTCAAGAAGGTGCTGAAGGGGAAGGGGGCCTCCACCGGCGTCGGCGACGAGGGGGGGTACGCGCCGAACCTGCCGTCGAACGAGGCGGCCCTCGAGGTGATCCTCGAGGCGATCCGCCAGACCGGGCTGAAGGCGGGCAAGCAGGTGGCGCTGGCGCTCGACTGCGCCGCCTCGGAGTGGTTCGACCGGAAGACCAGCCGGTACGCGCTCAAGGGCGAGGGGAAGCGGTTCGACGCCGCGGGCCTGGTCGACTGGTACGCGTCGATGGTGGAGCGTTACCCGATCGTGTCGATCGAGGACGGGTTCGCCGAGGACGACTGGAAGGGCTGGCGGCTCCTCACCGAGCGGCTCGGTCGGCGGATCCAGCTCGTCGGCGACGACGTCTTCGTCACCAACGTCGACCGGCTCGCGCGCGGGATCGCGGGCGGCGTCGCCAACTCGATCCTGGTGAAGGTGAACCAGATCGGGACGCTCACCGAGACCCTGGAGGCGGTGCGGATGGCCCACCGCGCCGGCTACACCAGCGTCATGAGCCACCGCTCCGGCGAGACCGAGGACACCACCATCGCCGACCTCGCGGTCGCCGCCGACTGCGGGCAGATCAAGACCGGCTCGGCCTCGCGGACCGACCGGATCGCCAAGTACAACCAGCTCCTCCGCATCGAGGAGGAGCTCGGCGCGAGCGCGCGCTTCGCCGGCGCCGGCGCCTTCTCGCGGCGCCCGGGCGCCTGATCCCGGCGCGGGCGCGGCCGCCCTCCCCGCGGCCGGTGGGTCCGTTGACAGCGGCGCCGGGCGACCGCTAGTTTGCCCTCCCCGAGGGTGGGCGGAGGTGCGTGCATGCGGGCGGAGTGGATCGCGAGGCGGCGCGGGCTGGCGAACGTGAGCCAGATGCATCTGGCCCGGCAGGGGACCGTCACCGAGGAGATGGCCAGGGTCGCCGAGCGCGAGCGGCTCCCCGTCGAGCTGGTGCGCGACGAGGTCGCGCGCGGGCGGATGGTGATCCCGGCGAACGCCGGCCACCCGGAGCTCGACCCCGTCGGCATCGGGATCGCGGCCACCTGCAAGATCAACGCGAACATCGGCAACTCGGCGGTCACCTCGGACGCCGCGCACGAGCTCGAGAAGCTCCGGCTCTGCCTCAAGTACGGGGCGGACACGGTCATGGACCTCTCGACCGGCGGCGACATCCCGCAGATCCGCGAGGCCATCATCCGGGCGAGCCCGATCCCGGTCGGGACCGTCCCGATCTACGAGTGCCTGGCCCACGTCCAGGACGTCGCCGATCTCACCCCGCGGATGCTCCTCGAGGTGATCGAGGCCCAGGCGGCGCAGGGCGTCGACTACATGACCATCCACGCCGGCCTGCTGCGGGAGCACATCCCGCTGGCGGCGCGGCGGGTCACCGGGATCGTCTCGCGCGGCGGCGCGCTCATGGCGCAGTGGATGCTCGCCAACCGGGCGGAGAACCCCCTCCACACGCACTTCGACGAGATCTGCGAGATCTTCGCGCGCCACGACGTGACCTTCTCGCTGGGGGACGGGCTCCGCCCGGGCTGCCTCGCGGACGCCTCGGACGCCGCGCAGTTCGGCGAGCTCCGGGTGCTCGGGGACCTCTGCCGGCGGGCCTGGGCGCACGGCGTCCAGGTGATGATCGAGGGGCCCGGCCACGTGCCCCTCGACCAGATCCCCATGAACATGGAGCGCGAGCGGGAGCTGTGCGACGAGGCGCCGTTCTACGTCCTCGGCCCGCTGGTCACCGACATCGCGCCCGGCTACGACCACATCACCAGCGCCATCGGCGCGGCGGTGGCGGCCCAGCACGGCGCCGCGATGCTCTGCTACGTCACCCCGAAGGAGCACCTCGGCCTCCCCGATCTCGACGACGTCCGGCAGGGGATCGTCGCCTACAAGATCGCCGCCCACGCCGCGGACATCGCCCGCCACCGGCCGGGCGCCCGCGATCGCGACGACGAGCTCTCGCGCGCGCGGTACGCCTTCGACTGGAACCGGCAGTTCGAGCTCTCCTTCGACCCGGACACCGCGCGCGCCATGCACGACGAGACCCTGCCGGCCGCGCACTTCAAGAGCGCCGAGTTCTGCTCGATGTGCGGCCCGAAGTTCTGCTCGATGCGGATCCACACCCACCTCCAGGAGGGGCTCGCGGCCGCCGCCGCGGAGTCGGCCGCCGGGCCCGCCCAGATCATCCGCTGATCGCCGGTGAGGGGCCGGCGGGCCCCGAGAGGGCGGCGAGCGGCGGCGGCGCCCGGGGTAGGATGGCCCCGGGATGACGCCACGGGTCACCGTCTACGAGGTGGGGCCCCGCGACGGGCTCCAGAACGAGGCGGTGACCCTCGCCACCGGCGACAAGCTGGCGCTCGTCGGGGCGCTCGCCGACGCCGGCCTCCCCCGGATCGAGGCGACGAGCTTCGTCTCGCCCCGCTGGATCCCGCAGCTCGCCGACGCCGCCGAGGTGACGGCGGCGCTCCCGCGCCGATCCGGCCTGGCCTACGCCGCGCTGGTCCCCAACGCGCGCGGGCTCGAGCGGCTCCTCGCGGCGCTCGCCGCGCGCGGGGAGGGGATCGCCGACGTGGCGGCGGCGGTCGTCGTCTCGGCCTCCGAGTCCCACAACCTGCGGAACCTCAACCGCCCGGTCGCCGGGACGCTCGCCGAGCTCGAGGCGCTGGTGCCGGCGGCGCGCGCCCGCGGCCTCCCGGTCCGCGGCTACGTCTCGACCGCCTTCGGCTGCCCCTACGAGGGCCGGGTCGATCCCGGGCGCGTCGCCGAGATCGCCCACCGGCTGCTGGCGCTCGGCTGCGCCCAGGTCTCGCTCGGTGACACCATCGGCGTCGCCACCCCGCGCGACGTGCGGGCGCTGCTCGGCCGGCTCCTCCCGTCGGCGCCGGCGGCGGCGCTGGCGCTCCACCTCCACGACACCCGGGGGACGGCGCTCGCCAACGTCCTCGCCGGGCTCGAGGAGGGGATCGAGACCTTCGACGCGGCGGTGGGGGGGCTGGGCGGCTGCCCCTACGCCCCCGGCGCGTCCGGCAACCTCGCGACCGAGGACCTCGTCTACATGCTCCAGGGGATGGGGCTCGAGACCGGCGTCGATCTCGGCCGGCTGGTCGCCGCGGGTGCGCTCGCCCAGCGGCTCGCCGGGCGGCGGCTGCCGGGGCGGGCGCTCCAGGCGGCGCTCGCGGCCCGGGGAGGGTGACATGGAGCTCTCGGTCGAGCGCGACGGCGCGGTGGAGCGGTGGACGATCCTGGGAGAGGCGCGCCGCAACTCCCTGACGATGGCCCTCCTCGGAGAGCTCCGCGCGCACGAGCTCCGGGCCGCCGGCGACCGCGCCCTCCGGGCGATCGTCCTCACCGGCGCGGGCGACCGGGCCTTCTGCGCCGGGGCCGACCTGAAGGAGCGGGCCCGGATGGACGGGGCGGGGGTGGCCGGCTTCCACCGTGCGCTGCGCGAGGCGCTCGGCGGCCTGGAGGCGCTCCCCCAGCCGGTGGTCGCCGCCATCAACGGCGCCGCGCTCGGCGGGGGGCTGGAGCTGGCGCTGGCGTGCGATCTCCGGCTCGTGGCCGAGGAGGCCGAGGTCGGCCTGCCGGAGGTCGGGCTGGGCATCATCCCCGGCGGCGGCGGCACGCAGCGCCTCCCCCGGCTCCTCGGGGTGGCCCGCGCGAAGGAGCTGATCCTGACCGCGCGCCGGGTCGGCGGCGCCGAGGCGTGCACCCTCGGGCTGGCGTCCCGGGCGGTGCCGCGCGCCCGGCTCGCGGCGGAGGCGCAGGCGCTCGCCGAGCGGCTGTCGCGGCTCGCCCCGATCGCGCTCCGCCAGGCGAAGCGGGCGATCGACGGGGGGGTGGGCCTCCCGCTCGAGGACGGGCTCGAGCTCGAGCACCGGCTCTACCGGCCCTGCCTGGAGAGCCGGGATCGCCTCGAGGCGCTCGACGCCTTCGCGGCGCGGCGACCGCCGATCTTCGGCGGCGAGTGACGGGCCCCCGGGAGGGCGGATGGATCGGGACGGCGAGATCGAGGCGCAGCTGGCGCGGGTCCGGCGGGGCGGCGGGGAGCGCGCCCACGAGAAGAACCGGGCCCAGGGGAAGCTCTTCGCCCGGGAGCGGATCGCGGCGCTCCTCGACCCGGGCTCGCTCGTCGAGGACGGGGCGCTGGCCAACGCGCTCGACCCGGAGCTCCCCGCCGACGGCGTGATCACCGGGGTCGGGACCATCGCCGGCCGCGCGGTGGCGGTGATGGCCAACGACTCGACGGTGAAGGCGGGGAGCTGGGGAGCGCGGACGGTCGAGAAGATCCTCCGGATCCAGGAGGTGGCCGGGGAGCGCCGGCTCCCGCTCTTCTACCTGGTCGACTCCGCGGGGGCCCGGATCACCGACCAGGTCGAGATGTTCCCGGGCCGGCGCGGCGCCGGCCGGATCTTCCACCAGCAGGTGCACCTCTCCGGGGCGGTGCCGCAGATCTGCCTCCTCTTCGGCCCGTCGGCGGCCGGCGGGGCCTACATCCCCGCCTTCTGCGACGTGGTGATCATGGTCGAGGGGAACGCCTCGATGTACCTCGGCTCGCCGCGGATGGCCGAGATGGTGATCGGGGAGAAGGTGTCGCTCGAGGAGCTCGGGGGCGCGCGGATGCACTGCTCGGTCTCCGGGTGCGGCGACTTCCTGGTCAAGACCGAGGGGGAGGCGATCGACCTCGCCCGGCGCTGGTTCGGGTACCTCCCGGCCTCCTGGCGGGAGCTCCCGCCGGCCGCCCCGCCGCGGCCGCCGCGGCCCGGGGCGCGGCCGATCGCGGAGATCGTCCCCGAGGACCAGAACCGCCCCTTCGACATGACCGACCTGGTGGAGGCGCTCGTCGACGAGGGGACCTTCCTCCAGGTGAAGGAGCTCTGGGCGGGGGAGCTCCTCACCGGGCTCGCCCGGATCGACGGGCAGGTGGTCGGGGTGGTCGCCAGTCAGCCCCGGGTGAAGGGCGGCGTCCTCTTCGTCGACTCGGCCGACAAGGCGGCGCGCTTCGTCTCGCTCTGCGACGCCTTCAACGTCCCGCTCCTCTACCTCGCCGACGTCCCGGGCTTCATGATCGGGACCCGGGTCGAGCGGGCGGGGATCATCCGCGCGGGCGCGAAGATGATCAGCGCGGTCTCGGAGGCGACGGTGCCGCGGATCTGCGTGGTCGTCCGGAAGGCCTACGGCGCCGGCCTCTACGCCATGGACGGCCCGGGCTTCGCCCCGTCCGCGACCCTGGCGCTCCCCGGCGCGATGATCGCGGTCATGGGGCCCGAGGCGGCGGTCAACGCCGTCTACTACAACAAGATCCAGGAGCGGCCGGAGGAGGAGCGGCCGGCCTTCGTCGCGGCGCTCCGGGAGGCCTACCGGGCCGACATCGACGTGGTGAAGCTGGCGGCCGAGCTGGTCGTCGACGCGGTCGTCCCGGGGCGGGCGCTCCGGGAGGAGCTGGCCAGGCGGTTCGCCCATGCGGGGCGCGGCTACGAGCCACCGGCGACGCGCAAGCACGGCGTGCCGCCGGTCTAGCGGAAGGGGAGGGGCCGATGGACTTCGAGCTTCCCGAGGAGCTCCTCGCGCTGCGCCGGGTCGTTCGGGAGTTCTGCCTGCGCGAGGTCGCGCCGCGGGCCCGGGCCTGGGACGAGGCGGAGACCTTCCCCCGGGAGGTGGTGGCCCGCCTCGGCGATCTCGGGCTCATGGGGATCGCCGTCCCCGAGGCCTACGGGGGCGCCGGCCTCGGGTCGCTCGCCACCGCGGCGGTCGTCGAGGAGATCGCCCGCCACGACGGCTCCCTGGCGCTCACCGTCGCCAGCCACAACGGCCTCGGGCAGGGGCACATCCTGGCCTTCGGGACCGAGGCGCAGCGCCAGCGCTACCTCCCCCCGCTCGCCCGGGGAGAGAAGCTCGCGGCCTGGGCGCTGACCGAGCCGGGGAGCGGCTCCGACGCCGCCGCGCTGGCCACCACCGCGGTCCGGCGCGGCGCCGGCTGGGTGCTCGACGGGAGCAAGACCTTCATCACCCAGGGCTCGGTGGGCGACACCTTCCTGGTCCTGGCCCGGACCGGTCCCGGGCGGCCCCAGCACGGGATCACCGCCTTCGTGGTCGAGCGCGGAGCCCCCGGGTTCACCCGGGTCCCGATCCACGGGAAGCTCGGGATGCGCGCGTCGGACACCGCCGAGCTCCACTTCGAGCAGGTCGAGCTCCCCGACGACCAGCGGATCGGGGAGGTGAACGCCGGGTTCCTGGACACCCTCCGGATCCTCGACCGGGGGCGGATCACCATCGGCGCGCTGGCGCTCGGGCTCGCCCAGGGGGCGCTCGACGCGGCCCGGGGCTGGGCCCTCGAGCGGCGGACCTTCGGCCGGCCGATCGCCGAGCACCAGGCGATCGCCTTCATGCTGGCCGACGTCGCGACCGAGCTCGAGGCCGCCCGGCTGCTCGTCCGGCGGGCGGCCGCCCGCTCCGACGCCGGTCACCGGGTCCAGCGCGAGGCGGCCATGGCGAAGCTGCACGCCAGCGAGGTGGCGATGCGCGCCACCTCGCGCGCGATCCAGATCCACGGCGGGTACGGATACACGCGCGACGCGCCGGTCGAGCGCGCCTTCCGCGACGCCAAGCTCTGCGAGATCGGCGAGGGGACGAGCGAGATCCAGCGGCTGGTGATCGCCCGGGAGATCACCGCCCGCGGGGTCCTGGTGTAGACTCCGCCGGCGCGGCGGGCCGCGACGTCATGATCGAGGGTGAGCACACCATCATCGGGAAGCTCCCGCGGGAGCGGCTGAACCAGATCGCCTCGCGGAAGCTCGCCGCCCTCGGCGTCCCCGTCCGGCTCGGCGCGGACCGCGAGTCGCTCGAGGGCGAGCTGGTCTTCACCGGGAGGATCGCGCACCCCGCCACCGGCCAGCCGATGACCCGCGCGCGCTTCCTGGTGGAGGGGCACGACCGCCTGCGGTTCCTCGATCCGCCGCTCGCCGGCCTCGGCGCCGTCGACTTCCTGCGCCACGACCGGGTCGCCGCGCTCGAGCAGGCGATCGCGACGGCGCTCCAGGAGGCCCTGGCGGGGCTCGAGGACGCGGCGGCCCGACTCCGCGCCGTCCCCCTCGAGGCGGTGGTCGATCGGGAGCGGCTCGTCGTCCGCGCGGTGGTCCAGACCTCGGGCCACGCCTTCGAGGTGATCGGCGCCGGCGGGCGCCTCCGGGTGTCGCGCGTCGCGCCGGTCGGCGGGCGCCCGTTCGAGGTCGATCCCGCCTTCCCCGCGCTCGAGCTCGACGGGCTCGCCGGGCCGGGCCGCCTGGAGCGCTTCCTGGTGGACGCCCTCCCCCGGATGGCGCCCGGGCCGGGGAGCCTCCCCACGCCCGGCGCCGTGGGCGGGGAGATCGCGGCGACCCCGCCCCCGCGCACCGCGCTCACCCTGGCGGCCCTCGCCGAGGCCTTCGGCGCCGACGCGATGCTCTCCCCGGGCGCCCAGGTCGAGCTGGTCCAGGAGTTCGAGCAGGGCGGGACGCGCTACCGCGTCGTGGCGACCCGGGAGATGGGGAGCCGCTTCCGGGGCCGGGTGATCGGGCCGTCCGGGGATCTCTGGTCGGAGCCGTTCGACCTCGCGTCCTTCCCCGGCGCGCGCGAGATCCTGGCGCGCGCCCTCGGGCTCGAGGCCGGCGCCGGTGCGCCCCCGCCCGCCCGGCCGGCCGGCGCCGGCGGCCCCTCGACCCACGTGCAGCCGCGCGCCGGCGAGGTCTGGGTCATGAACGTCGTCGTGGAGGAGGACGGGCCGGTCGAGGTGCGGTACGTCGGCACCGACATCGACGGCCGCCCCTACGGCGCGGCCCGCGTCCTGAAGCGACCGGACTTCGAGGCGGTCTTCACCCGCGGCCCCGGCGGGTGGCGGCTCCTCGTCCAGCTCGACCAGGTGGCGGAGGGCGCGGTGATCTACCGCCAGCTCGACCGCGCGCGGCAGCCGCTCGGCGCGCCGCGCCGGATGGCCGCCGCCATCCTGGTCGCCAACTTCGTCCCCGAGGCGTCGACCCGGTGATCGCGGCGCCGCGTCACCTCGTCGACCGCGTCCTGGCGGGAGACGTCCGGGCTACCGCGCAGCTCATGCGCGATCTCGACGACCGGCTCCCCGAGGGGATCGAGGCCCTCCGGCGCCTCTTCCGCCACACCGGGCGGGCGCACGTCGTCGGCATCACCGGTCCACCGGGGGCCGGCAAGTCGACCCTCACCGACCGGCTCATCGGCTGGCACCGCGCCCGGGGGCGCACCGTCGGGGTGGTGGCGGTCGACCCGACGAGCCCGTTCACCGGGGGGGCGATCCTGGGGGACCGGATCCGGATGCAGGATCACGCGACCGACCCCGGGGTCTTCATCCGGTCGCTCGGCACCCGCGGCCACCTGGGCGGCCTGTCGCGCTCCACCGCCGAGCTGGTGCACGTGCTCGACGCGTCGGGGAAGGACGTGGTGCTGGTCGAGACGGTCGGGGTGGGGCAGGACGAGGTCGAGATCGCCGAGCTGGCCCACACGATCGTGGTGGTGACCGTCCCGGGGCTCGGCGACGACGTCCAGGCGATCAAGGCCGGGGTGCTCGAGATCGCCGACGTCTTCGGCGTCAACAAGGGCGATCGCGAGGGGGCCGATCGCACCGTCCGCGACCTCCAGGGGCTGATCGAGCTCCGCCGGGCGGTGCAGCGGCCGCCGCCGGACCACGATCTCCAGCACCGGCCGGTCGGAGCGCCCGCCGACCCGGCGGCCAGGCGGGGAGGGGGCGACGCCGGGGGCTGGGAGCCGCCGGTCGTCCGGACCGTGGCCACCACCGGCGCGGGGATCGACGAGCTCGCGCAGGCCATCGATCGCCACCGCGCCTCCCTCGACGCGACCGGCGAGCGGGGGCGGCGAGAGGCGTCTCGCGCCCGCGCCACCTTCGTGGCGCTCCTCCGCGAGCGGCTCCTCGCCGGCGCGCTCGCCCGGCTCGAGCGGGAGCTCGGCCACCTCGACGAGGTGGCCGCGCGGATCGCCGCCCGGGAGACCGACCCCTGGGGCCTCGCGGACGAGCTCGCCCGGCGCCTCCAGGCCTGACGCCGCCCCCGCCCCGCCCCCCGGCCGCCTCGCCATGACCGAGCCCCCCGCTCCCCCCCCGCCGCCCGCCCCGGGCGCCGCCGACGACCCGGTGGCCATCCTCTCCGGACGGCTCGGCATCGCGCTGGGGGACCGCGGCACGGCCCTGCTGGCGCTCACCCACCGATCCTTCGTCAACGAGCGCCGCGGGGAGGGGCAGGGGGACAACGAGCGGCTCGAGTTCCTCGGGGACGCGGTGGTCGACCTCGCCGTCTCGCATCTCCTCGTCGACCGCTTCCCGGCCGCGAGCGAGGGGGAGCTCTCGAAGCTCCGGGCCGCCATGGTCGACGAGCACGGGCTGGCCGAGCTGGCCCGATCCATCGACCTGGGCGGGCTCCTCCGGCTGGGGCGCGGGGAGGAGCAGACCGGCGGGCGGGACAAGCCCTCCCTGCTCGCCGACGCCATGGAGGCGGTCGTGGCCGCGGTCTACCTCGAGGCGGGGCTCCCGGCGGTGCTCTCCCTGCTGGCGCGCCACCTCCAGCCGGTCCTCGCCCGCGCCGACGAGGGGGCGCTCCACCGGGACTTCAAGACCGCCTTCCAGGAGCTGGCCCAGGGGCGGCGGCGGGCCTCTCCCCGGTACCGGGTCGTCGGCGAGCGGGGCCCGGAGCACGCCAAGATCTTCGAGGTGGAGGTCGAGCTGCTGGGGGCGCCGCTGGGGCGCGCGACCGGCCGGTCGAAGAAGGACGCGGAGCAGGCCGCGGCGCGGGTGGCGATCGAGGCGCTCCGGCGGGAGCTGGCCGCCGGCGGGGAGGAGACGAGCCCTCCCGCCCCGGCCGGGCCTCCGGCCTCTCCCGGGGGCCCGCTTGCCGGACAGGGGCAGCGCGACTAGCATCCGCCGCCATGAAGACCACCGTCGCCCGCCTCCTCGCCGCCCTCGCCCTCGCCGCGCCGGTCGCCGCCGTCCCCGCGGGCGGGCCGGGGGGGGCGCTCTACGCGACCTTCGAGACCTCCGCCGGGAAGATCGGCGTCAAGCTCTGGCCCGATCGCGCGCCGCGGACGGTGGAGAACTTCGTCGGCCTCGCGCGCGGCACCAAGCCCTGGACCGATCCCCGGACCGGGCGGCCGTCGACGCGCCCGCTCTACGACGGGACGGTCTTTCACCGGGTCATCCCGAACTTCATGATCCAGGGGGGCGATCCCCTCGGCACCGGGACCGGCACCCCGGGGTACCGGTTCGCGGACGAGATCCACCCCGACGACGCCTTCTCGCGCCCCGGCCTCCTCGCCATGGCGAACGCCGGCCCGGACACCAACGGCTCGCAGTTCTTCATCACCGAGGTGGCGACGCCACACCTGAACGGCCACCACACGATCTTCGGCGAGGTCGTCTGCGGGCTCGGCCTGGTCGGCCGGATCGCGCGCGCCGGCAGCGGGGCGACCCGGCTCGTCCACGTCGCCATCTCCTCCACCCCGCCGACCTGCCGCTGACCGGGAGCCGACCATGTCCGAGCCGATCTTCGCCACCTTCCGGACCTCGATGGGCGAGCTGGTCTTCCGGCTCCTCCCGGAGAAGGCCCCCAAGACGGTCGAGAACTTCGTCTCCCTCGCCGAGGGGACGCGCGAGTGGACCCACCCGTCCACCGGCGTGAAGGCCCGGATCCCGCTCTACGACGGGACGGTCTTCCACCGCGTCATCCCCGACTTCATGATCCAGGGCGGCGATCCGGCGGGGAACGGCCGCGGGGGCCCGGGGTACCGCTTCGAGGACGAGATCGGCCCGGACAACCGCTTCGACCGGCCCGGGCTGCTCGCCATGGCCAACGCCGGCCCCCACACCAACGGCAGCCAGTTCTTCGTCACCGAGGTCCCGACCCCCCACCTCGACCGGGGGCACACCATCTTCGGCGAGGTGGTGAAGGGGGCGGAGCTGGTCCCGCGGATCGCGCGGGCCGGGAACGCCAAGGTCACGCTCGAGAAGGTGACCATCACCCGCGGCGCCCAGCCCTAGCGCTGGCCCGCCGCCGTTCCACAGGTCCGGCCGGCGCCGCCAGCGCCCCGCCGCCCGCCGACCCGGCCACGCAGGCGCCCGCGCCGGGCCGGTCCACGCGACGAGGGAGCGCTGCCGTGTCCAGCTCCACCCCACCATTCCGCGCCGGCACCGTGGCCCTCGTCGGCCGCCCCAACGTCGGCAAGTCGACGCTCCTCAACCGGCTGCTCGGCGAGCACGTCGCGATCGTGACGCCGCGCCCCCAGACGACCCGCACCCGCATCCTCGGCATCGTGAACGGCCCGGGGTACCAGCTCGCGCTCTTCGACACCCCCGGCATCCACCAGGCGAAGGGGGCGCTCAACCGCCAGATGGTGCGGACCGCGCTCTCCACCCTCGCCGAGGTCGACGCGGCGCTCGTCCTGATCGAGGCGGGGACCGGCCCCGGCGGGCGGGTCGAGGTCGGCGACGGGACGCGCGCGGTGATCGCCGAGGTGGCGCGGAGCGGCAAGCCCGCGCTCCTCGGGGTGAACAAGGCCGACCGGGCGCCGCGCGAGACCCTCCTGCCGGTGATCGACGCCTACCGCGGGCTCCACGCCTGGCGCGACGTCGTCCCCTTCTCGGCGCTCACCGGGGAGAACGTCGACCGGCTCGTCGCGGTGCTCGCCGCCGCCCTCCCCGGGGCGGAGGGGCCGCTCTTCCCGCCGGATCTCCTGACCGATCAGGCCGAGCGGCAGCTCGCGGCCGAGTACGTGCGCGAGCAGGTGATGCTCCGGACCCGCGAGGAGATCCCCTACGCGGTGGCCGTCGAGGTCGAGGCGTTCGACGAGACCGGCCGCCGCGAGGGGGGCGGCCTGGTCCGGATCGCGGCCCTGATCCGGGTCGAGCGCGACTCCCAGAAGGCGATCGTCATCGGCAAGCGGGGGTCGCTCCTCAAGGAGATCGGCACCCAGGCGCGGCTGCGGCTGGAGGCGCTCCTCGGGTGCAAGGTCTTCCTCATGCTCACCGTCAAGGTCGACGAGCGCTGGACGGAGCGCGAGGGCGCCGTCCGGAGGCTGGTCCCATGAGCCCGCGCCCCCTGGTGGCGCTGGTGGGCCGGCCGAACGTCGGCAAGTCGACGCTCTTCAACCGGATCGTCGGGCGCCGCGCGGCCATCGTGGAGAACCTGCCCGGGGTCACCCGCGACCGGAACTACGCGGACGCCGTCTGGGACGGCCGGACGCTGTCGCTCGTCGACACCGGCGGCTTCGAGCCGCACTCCCGCGACGGGCTCATGGTGCTGGTGCGCCGGCAGGCCCAGCTCGCCGCCGAGGAGGCGGCGATCGTCGTGCTGGTGGTCGACGGCCGCGACGGGCTGACCGACGTGGATCGGGCCATCGCCGAGATCCTCCGGCGGACCGGCAAGCCGATCTTCGTCGCGGTGAACAAGGTGGACGGGCCGCGCCCGGCCGAGGAGATCCCGCTCGCCGAGTTCTTCGCGCTCGGGCTCGCGGAGGTCTTCCCGGTCTCGGCCGAGCACGGCCTGGGGACGGGCGACCTCCTCGACGCGGTGGTGGCGCGGCTCGGCCTGCCCCCGGCGCCCGAGGCGGCCGCCGAGCCGGGCGAGGGCGGCGCCGAGGCGGAGGGCGAGCTGACCGAGGTGAGCGAGGCGGACCGCCCGGCGGGCGACGTCCGGATCGCGATCGTCGGGCGGCCGAACGTCGGCAAGTCGACGCTGGTGAACGCCCTCCTCGGGGAGGAGCGCTTCGTCGTCTCCGACGTCCCCGGCACCACCCGCGACTCGATCGACAGCCTGGTCGTCCACCGGGGGCGGCGCTTCGTGGTGACCGACACCGCGGGGATCCGGCGCAAGGCGACCATCTCCGCCTCGATCGAGGCCTACTCGGTCGTCCGGGCGATGAAGGCGATGGACGGCGCCGAGGTGGTCGCGGTGGTGCTCGACGCCACCGAGGCCGGGGTCGACCAGGACGCGAAGCTGCTGGCGCTGGCCCTCGAGAAGGCGCGGGTCCTCGTGGTGGTGGTGAACAAGTGGGACGTGGCCGAGCGGGAGGGGGCCACCCAGGACTACTACCGGACCGAGCTCCGGCGGCGCCTCCCCTTCGTGGCCTTCGCGCCGATGGTCTTCCTCTCGGCGCGGGAGGGGAGGAACGTGGGGAAGCTCCTCGACCAGGCGGCGCGGCTCGTCGAGCAGTTCCGGGCGCGCTTCCCCACCCCGGCGCTCAACGACCTGCTCGTCCGCATCCAGGAGGAGCATCCGGCGCCCTCGTCGGGGGGGCGGCCGGTGAAGCTCTTCTACGCCGCCCAGACCGGCTACGCGCCGCCGACCTTCGTCATCCAGTGCAGCCGGCCCGAGGCGATCGGGGACCCATACCGCCGCCACGTGGAGCACCGGTGGCGGAGCGCGTTCGGGCTCGAGGTCCCGATCCGGCTCGTCTTCCGGGAGCGGAAGCGGCGGCGGCGCCCGCCGCGCACCGAGGGCTGAGCCAGCCGGCCGGGCGGGACCCTTTCGCTTGACGCTCCCCCGGTCGGCCACCTAGATTGTCGCGACTTTTCGTGGGCTTGAGCGCCCGAGATCCGCCGAGAGGACACATGTCGAAGAGCGCCGAGCTGACCCGCCGGGACATGAAGACGCCCGACACCTTCCAGGTGGTGGGGGGGAGCGCCGCCGCGTGGATCGCGAGCCACCGGCGGCAGGTCGGCCTCGGCGCCGGGGCCGTCGCCATCCTCGTCGTCGCCGCGGTGACGGTCGGCGTCCTGCGGGCTCGCCGGGCGGACGCCGCCGGCGCGCTGCTGGCCGACGTCTACCTCGCCGCCGGGGGGGAGCTCTCGGCGGTCCCGCTCCCGGGCGTGGCGGGCCCGTTCTACGCGGACGACGCGGCCCGGCAGCGCGCGGTGATCGACGCGGCGGCGAAGGTCCGCGCCCAGTACCCGGGGGGCCGCGCGGCGGCGGGCGCGGCGCTCGCCGAGGGAGACGCGCACCTCCGGCTCGGCGAGCTCGATCCGGCCGCGGCGGCCTACCAGGCCTACCTGGAAGGCGCCCGGCGCGACGACTCGCTCCGCTTCGGCGCCCTCGAGGGGCTCGCGATCGTCGCCGAGGAGCGCGGCCGGATCGACGACGCGCTCTCCGGCTGGGCCCGGCTCGCGGCGGAGGTCCCGGCGCTCGCCGACCGGGCCGACCTCGAGCGCGCGCGGCTGCTCGCCGGCGCGGGGCGCCGGGACGAGGCGCGCAAGCTGCTCGAGGGGTTCGGCGCGGCGCACAAGGGCTCCGGCCTCGCGGCCGACGCGGCGTCCCGCCTCGCCGAGCTCGGCGGCCGCTAGCGATGGCGGCCCCGGGCGCCGTCCTCGCGCTGGCCCTCGCCGCGGTCGGGGCCCCGGGCGGCGTGCCCTGGCGCCTGCCGCCGCCGCCGCGCGCGCTCTTCACGGTCGCCTGGCACCGGACCCTCGAGCCCCACACCCTGCTGGAGTGGATGCCGGTGGAGATCGCCGGGCCGGCCTACGATCCGGCGAGCCGGACGGTGCTCGTGGCCACCCGCGACGGCTGGCTCCACGCGCTCGGCGCGGACGGCGCCATCCGCTGGGAGTACCACGCCGACGCGCCGTTCTCCTCCGCCGCCACCGTCGTCGGGGACACCGTCTACGCCAGCTGCGCGGACGGGATGCTCTATGCCCTCGACCTGGCGGACGGCGCGGTCCGATGGCGCTACGAGTCCAAGGAGGAGCTCGGCACCCAGCCGGTGGTCGCGGAGGGCATGGTCTTCGTCCAGAGCTTCGAGGACACGGTCTTCGCGGTCGACGCGCGGACCGGCGCGTGGCGCTGGCACCGGCGGCGGGAGCGCCCCGCCGGCTTCACCATCCGGGGCACCGCGCCGGTCGCCGTCGCCGACGGCGTGGTCTACGCCGGGTTCTCCGACGGCGCGGTCATGGCGATCGAGGCCCGGAGCGGGGCGATCCGCTGGCAGCGCCAGGTCGCCCCCGCGGGGCGCTACCTCGACGTGGACGCGCTCCTCGTCGACGGCGGCCGCGTGTACGCCGCGGCCTACTCGGGCGTGGTCATGGCGCTCGACGCGCGGCAGGGGAGCCCGATCTGGCAGTTCATGGTGCCGGAGCCGGTGCGCCTCGCCATGGCGCGCGGGACGCTCGTCGGCGTGACGACCTCGAGCGTGATCGGGCTGTCGCCGCTCACCGGCAAGGTCTTCTGGACCTCGCCGCTCGGCGGCTCGCCGGAGGGGGTGCCGGTCCCCACCGGGCGCTACGTCCTGGTCCCGGCCGGCGCCGGCGGCCTGCGCTTCGTCGACGTCGCGGGCGGCCAGCTCGCGGCGCGCCTCGACCGCGGCGGGGGGGTCGACGCGCCGCCGGCCATCGGCGCGGGGGCGGCCTACGTGATGACCAACGACGGCGAGCTCCTGGCGATCACCAGGCCCTGAGGAGCCGGTGCGCCGCGTCCGGGTCGTCGCCGCCGTGATCCGCCGCCGCGGCGCGACGCTCGTGACCCGGCGCCTCGACGGCGCCGCGCGCGGCGGGAAGTGGGAGTTCCCCGGGGGGAAGGTCGAGCCGGGCGAGGCGGAGCGGGAGGCGCTCCGGCGCGAGATCCGCGAGGAGCTCGGCTGCGGGATCACCGTCGGTCCGCTCCTGGCGCGGCGCGCGCACGCCTACCCGGACGTCGAGGTGGAGCTGGCGCTCTACGGCTGCCGGCTCGAGGGACCGGGCGAGCCCCGGCCGCTGGGCGCGGCGGCGCTCGCCTGGGCGGAGCCGGGGACGCTCTCGGCCTACGACTTCTGCGAGGCCGATCGGCCGGTGCTCGACCAGGTCGAGGGGTGGAGCGGCGAGGTCGAGGGCGGGCGACGGGAGCCGGAGGGGGAGTAGGGCCGAGGAGGGCCCGGCGGCGTCGCCGGGCGGACGCCCCGCCGGGCTCAGCGGCGCCCGCGGTGCGGCGGCCGGTGGGCCGGGGGAGGGTCGCCGGCGACGACGAGCGGCCACTC
>JAJXSQ010000193.1 GCA_021784495.1 Myxococcales bacterium
GGGCGCCGAGCGCAGCGGCGAGGTCGGCGTGGCGCCGGGCGGCGTCGGTCGCGGCCAGGTCGTGCTCGGCGTGCGCGGCCGCGGCGCGCTCCTGCGCCTGCGCGAGGGCCTCCATCACGGCGTCGTCGTCGGCGGCGAGGGCGTCGATCGCCGTCGCGATCCCGGCGAGGGAGGCGGCCATCCGGTCCAGGATCTGGCGGGAGTGTGCCTCGGTCGCGAGGATCTCCGCACGCAGGTTCTCTCCCCCGGCGCGGGCCGCCTCGCCGATCTCGGGGAGGCGGGCGGCGATGTCGGCGAGCGCGCCCTCGACGCGCTGTCCGGTCGCCGTCTCGAGGGCCGCCTGGCGGTGCTGCTCGGCGCGATCGGCGTCCGTTCGCTCGGCGAGGCGCGCGAGCGCCTCCATGATCGCGGCGTCGTCGGCGACGAGCGCCGCCAGCGTCTCTCGGTGCAGGCGACGAAGCTCCACGCGGCGAAAGTTCAAGGCGCGGAGGGCCGCGAAGGGGCCGCGATACCGGTCGGTCATGTCAGGTGCGCTCCAGCGGGGCGAAGCGGTCGTCGGCCGGGCGGCCGAGGGCGAGCGAGTTCCAGAGCCAGGACGCCATCCCGGCGGAGGAGAGCGCCGGGGCGAGCGCCGCCGCCGCCGCCCGGTGGCGCGCCTGCGCCTCCGCGGTGCAGACGCCGTCGATGGCCGCGCGGAAGGCCCGGCGGTCGTACGGGGTCACGACGCCGAGGTCGTGGCGGCGGACGAACCGCGCGGCCGCCGTCTCGGGGTGGCCGACCACGACGACGGGCGTGCCGGAGGTCGCCGCGACGTAGGGGATCCGGCTCGGGAGCGAGAGCCGGGCGACGAAGCGGTGCGAGTCCTCCCCCTCGAAGGTGCCGGACGGGACCACGACGAACGGGCTCGCTCGCAGCGCGGCGACCAGCTCGGGTTCGGGGAGGTGGCCGCGGAGGCGCAACCCGGCGGCGGCGAGGCGGTCCTCGTCGATCTTCATCCACGGACATCCTCCCGCCGAGTGCCAGTCGAGGGCCACGCCGCTTCCGCGCAACGCCTCGAGCAGATCGTCGAGCCAGCGCTCGCCCCAGATGTTTCCGACGACGAGCCCGTGGCGCGCCGCCAGTCGTCCGGCGTCCGCCGCGGCCGGGTGCCTGAGCAGGTGGGCCGGAGGGGCCGCCGGTGGGGCGAGGTGAAAGGAGAGGCCGTACTTGGACTGGTAGGCGCCGCGCATCTCGGCCGAGATGGCGAGGCGGAGTTCGGAGCGCTCGAGCAGCTCGCGGAGCGGCGCGTCGGGGATCTCGGTCGCCTCCACGTTCTGGTCGTCCATGATCCAGGTGAGGAGCGGCGCGCCGGTGATCGCCTTCAGCGCGATCGCCGACCGGACGTCGTCGTGCTTGTAGGGGATGGCGAGGATCCGGCGGACCTGGAGGCCGGCGACGAGGTCGAGGATCGACGAGAACACCTCGGCGCGCGTCGCCTCGCCGTGGGCGAGGATCGTGCGGCGCGCGCCGAAGTCCTGCTCGCCTCCGTAGAGGTCGCGGGACCGGACGGTGACGATCGAGGCGCCGGCCCCGAAGAGCCGCTGCACGAGGACGCCGGTGCCGTGGCGGCCGTTGAGCTCGCACAGCGTCACGATGACGTCGACCGGACCGTGAAAGGGGCCGAGCCTCGCGCTGGTCGAGCCCGTTGCCGTCGGAGGCTCGCCTCGAGGCGGTTGGGGCGGGGCCGCGAGCCGGTCGCGGGACGCGGCGAGGCGCGCGAGGGCCTCGAAGGTCATGACGCCTCCTCCCGGGCCGTCGAGCGCGGGAAGAGCCGCTCGAAGCGATCGTCGACCGGGCGGCGGACCGAGATCGAGGCAGCCAGCCACTCCCCGACGCCGTCGTCGGAGAGCGAGGGGGCGAGCGCGGCGGCCGCCCTGCGGATCGCCACCTGCCGTTCGGGGCGGGCGAGCTCCCGGGCAGCGGCGCGGAACGCCGCGCCGTCGTACGGGGCGGTGAGCCCGAGGCCGTGGCGGGCGACGAAGGCGGAGGCGGGGGTCTGGTCGCTGCCGACGATCAGGACGGGGACGTGCGCGGTGGCGGCGGCGAAGAGGATGCGGCCGGGGAGGGAGAGGGCCGCGAGGGCGTCGTACTCGGGGTCGTCGCCGGCGAGCGTGCCGGTGGGGACGACGATGAACGGGTGACCGCGGAGCCGCTCGGCGAGCTCGGGTTCGGCGACGACGCCGCGGGGATGGAGCCCGCCGCTGCGGAGCTCCTCCTCCCCGATCCGAAGCCAGGGCGCGCCGTGGTTGCCGTACCAGTCGAGCTCGAGTCGTGCGGCGTCCAAGGTGGAGAGGAGCCGCTCGAGCCAGCGCCGGCTCCAGACGCTCCCCAGGAGCGCCCCCCGTGCGTCGGCGACGGGTGCCGGGGTGGGGGCGCCCCGGACGAGCCGCCCCGGGACGACGGCGGGGAGGCAGGCGAAGGGGAGCCCGAAGGCCTGCTCGTAGGCGTCGCGGAGCTCGGTGTGCGTCGTCAGCCGCAGCGCGCAGCGGCCGAGGACCTCCGCCATGAGCGGACGCGGGATCTGCACGCCTGCGACGCACTGGTCGTCCATGATCCAGACGCAGAGTGGCGCGGCGGCGACGTCGCTCACGGCCATGGCCAGCGTCAAGTCGGCCGCGGTGTAGGGGACGGCAAAGACCCGCCGCACCTGGCGATCGCCCACGGCGGCGACGGCCGCCCGGTAGATCTCGCGGCGCGGCGCGTCCTTCAACGGGAGGAGGAGCGCCTCGTCGCCGAAGTCGTGGGCGCCTCCGTAGTCGTCTCTCACCCGGAGCGACAGGAAGCTCCGCCAGCCGCGGAAGACCCGCTTCACCAGGAAGCCGGTGCCGTGCTGGTCGTTGAGCTCGCCCGGCGTCACCATGACGTCGATGGGCCCGGGGAGCGTGGTCGTGTGGAAGGGCCGGCGGGCCGGCGCGGCCGGAGGGGGTGACCCGGCGCCGGTCGCGCGGAGCCGGTCCCGAGCGGCGGCGAGCCGCTCGAGCATGGCGAAGTCGTTCATGGATTCCCCGTCGCGTGGTCGCGTTGCGGGCGGCCGCCCCGCCCGACAGGGCGGCGACGCTACCACCGGGCGCGTCGAAGGTCACGCGGGCGCCCCCGCCGCCTTGGCGCTCGACGGGCCCTCGCGTCGTGCGGTAGACCGTCTGGCACCATGGCATTCGACGCGAGGTCTGGGCGCAGAGCGCTCGCAGCGGCGGCCGTCGCCGGCGTGGCCGTCTTCGCCGGGCTCTTCACGCGCCTGACCGAGTTCGGCCTCTACGAGGACGACTACTGGTCGATCGCTCCGCACGCCGGGGAGCCGGTCCGGGGGCTCGGGTCGGCCCTGGCGTGGGACTTCGTCCACTGGCCGACGGGGAGGCCGCTCAACTCGTTCCTCCCCCAGGCGCTCGCCACCGTCGGGTCGACGCTCGGCGGCCTGCAGGGCATCTACGTCCTCGCCGCGGTCGGGCTCGCGGTCAACGGCCTGCTCGTCTACCTCGTCGCGCGGCGCCTCCTCTCCGCGGCGGCATCGCTGGTCGCACTGGCGGCCTACCTTCTCTATCCGGCCGACACGACCCGGATCCTGCTCGTCCACGCCGGGCACGTGCAGGGGTCGATGACCTTCCTGCTCGTCGCGGTCCTGCTCTGGTTCGCGGGCGGGTGGCGGAGGGCGCTGAGTTACCCCGTCGCGGCCCTGACGCTCCTGGCTTACGAGACCGCCTTCCTCCCGTTCGTCGCGCTCCCGCTCCTCGTGCCGTTCCCTCGCGGGAAGCGGGCCGTGGGATGGGCGGTCCACCTCGGAGGCTGCGCGGCCGCGGTCGGGGCCGACACGGTGGCGCGGGTGATCACCGGCGACGTCCGGGCGCTCGCCGCGGCCCACGATCACTGGGAGTCGCTGCGCCGCATGGTCACGTCGCTCTACCTCGGGCCGCGGACGAGCGGCGCCGCGCTCTGGTCCGGCCCGGTCGAGGGCGTCCGGCATGTCGACCCGCTGGCGGTCGCGTCGGCGGCGATCCTGGCGGCGGTCTTCGCCCTGGCGGTGCTGTCGGTCGCCGCCGCCCCCGGGCCATCGCCGCAGCACCCGGCGGGCGCGGACGCGGGCGCCGCCGGCGCGACCCCCCCCGGCCGGCCCTGGCCGTGGGTCCTCGCGGCGTCGATCGCGATCTGGTCCTTCTCCTACGTGCTCACCCTCATCAACTATCCGCCGACCCAGGTCGCGGGTCGCCTCACCTCCACCCACGTCGCGGCGGCCTTCCCCGCGTCGCTCGCCGTCGCGGCGCTCTTCGAGGCGCTCTACCGGGCGGGCACCTGGCGGGGGCGCGCGCTCCTCGCCGCCGTGACCGGCTGGCTCGCCGCGCTGGTCCTCCACGGCCACGTCGTCCAGCGCGGCTACGTCCGCGCGCTCGACCGGCAGCGGCGCTTCTGGTCCCAGGCGCTCGACCTCACGCCCGACGTCGGCGCCGGCTGGACGATCCTCGTGGGGGGGACGCCGACGGTGGTGACCCCCATCATCTTCTCGAACGCCTGGGACGATCTCTACGTCTACCGGCAGCTCACGCCGTTCGGGGCCTTCGACGCCGGCGCCCCGGCGTTCGGGCACCTCGGCGTCCTGGGGGACCAGGTCCACTTCGAGCGGCGCGGCGGCGCGGTCTACTGGCGGCCGCAGTTCTGGTCGGCGGATCCGCTGAGCGAGATCGACCCCGCGAAGCTCGCCCTCCTGCTCGACGAGGGGGGCGTGCTCCGGCGGGTGACGGAGCTCCCGGTCGGCGGCGAGGTCCTCCGGGCGACCGCCTCGATCCCCGCGGTGACCGCGCCGGCGCGGCCGCTGGCCGACACCTTCGTGGCGCGGGTCCTCTTCCCCGATCGGTTCCCGATCCCCTAGACGCCGCCGGCGCGGGGATCCGGGCCGCCGCCCGGGGCGCCACGCCCCGTCCGCCCGGGGAGGGTGCTACCGTCGGCCCCGTGGCCCGCCCCGACCTCCGCGCGGTGCTCCGCCCGCCGGGGGAGCTGCTCCGCACCCGCCGCGCCGTCGCCGCGGCGGCGGCCGGCCTCGCCGCGGCGGCGGTCGTGGTCCGGCTCCTCGCCCGACCCGGG
>JAJXSQ010000194.1 GCA_021784495.1 Myxococcales bacterium
GCCGTAGGACGGCGGGGCGCCCGGCGGGCCGTAGGGCGGCGCGCCCGGGGGGCCGTAGGCCGGCGGCGCCCGGCGGATCGGCGACAGGCCGCCCGGGCCGAGCACCACCGGCTGGCCGACGCGGAAGGGCGGGTAGCCCTGGTAGGTGAAGGTCTGGCGCCCGCCGTCGTCGAAGGCGACGAGGAGGTCGTAGGTCCGGACCGGCGGGCCCCCCTGGCTCGCGGCGGCGCCGACCATCGCGCCCCCGACGGCGCCGAAGAGCGTGCCCATCCCGCTGCCGTGGTAGTAGCCGTACGCGTCGTAGCCGCCGCCGAGCACGTTGCCCAGGAGCCCGCCGACCAGGGCGCCGGCGACGGCGCCGGCCCCCGGGTCCCCCTGCTGCTGGGCCACCGTCTCCCGGATCGCCACCACCCGCCCGGTGCGCACCGGGCCGCCCGCGTTCGGGTCGCCCCAGGTCCGGGTGGTCACGGTGTCGGTGACGCAGGCGCCGAGCGCCAGGGCGACGAGGGGAGGCAGGGCGCGGGTCCGGAGCGATCTCATGGCGGTGGCCCCCTGGGCCGGTCGGTGGCCCGGCGCCGCCCGTCAGACCGCGACGCGCGGGAGCCGGGCGAGCGACTCCTTCACCCGCTCCGCCGGGTAGTCGAAGTCCTCCAGCCTCCCGGCGAGGTAGTCGTCGTAGGCGGCCATGTCGACGTGGCCGTGGCCGGAGAGGTTGAAGAGGATGGTCCGCGGCCTCCCCTCCGCCTTGGCGGCGAGCGCCTCGTCGATGGCGCCGCGGATGGCGTGGCTCGACTCGGGGGCGGGGATGATCGCCTCGGTGCGGGCGAAGGTCACCGCCGCCTCGAAGCAGGAGAGCTGCCCCACCGCGCGCGCCTCGATGAGGCCGTGGTGGAGGACCTGGGAGACGAGCGGGGAGGCGCCGTGGTACCGCAGGCCGCCGGCGTGGATCCCGGGCGGCATGAAGTCGTGACCGAGGGTGTACATCCGGGCGACCGGCGCCATCTTCGCGGTGTCGCCGTAGTCGAACTCGTAGACGCCCTTGGTGAGGGTCGGGCAGCTCGACGGCTCGACGGCGAGGAGCCGGACCTCCTTCCCGGCCGCCTTGTCGGCGAGGAACGGGAAGGCGATCCCGGCGAAGTTCGATCCGCCGCCGTGGCAGCCGATCACCACGTCGGGGTACTCGCCGGCCAGCTCGAGCTGCGCCTTCGCCTCGAGGCCGATCACCGTCTGGTGGAGGCAGACGTGGTTCAGCACCGAGCCGAGCGCGTAGCGCGTGTCGTCGTGGGTCGCGGCGTCCTCGACCGCCTCGGAGATGGCGATGCCGAGCGAGCCCTGGTTCTCGGGATCGCGCGCCAGGATCGCGCGGCCGGCCTGGGTGCGCGGGCTCGGGGAGGCGAGGACCTCCGCCCCCCAGAGCTGCATCATCGACCGGCGGTACGGCTTCTGCCCGTGCGACACCTTCACCATGTAGACGGTGCACTCCAGCCCGAACATCTGGCAGGCGAGGGCGATCGAGGAGCCCCACTGCCCGGCCCCGGTCTCGCTGGCGATCCGCCGGGTCCCGGCGATCTTGTTGTAGTAGGCCTGGGGGACCGCGGTGTTCGGCTTGTGCGAGCCGGCCGGGGAGACCCCCTCGTACTTGAAGTAGATGTGGGCCGGGGTCCCGAGGTGGCGCTCCAGCCGGTGGGCGCGGACCAGGGGGCTCGGGCGCCAGAGCCGGTAGATCTCGCGGACCTCGTCGGGGATCGCGATCCAGCGCTCGGCGCTCATCTCCTGCTCGAGGAGCCCGGGCGGGAAGAGCGGGAGCATGTCGGCCGGCGTCACCGGCTGGAGCGTCCCGGGGTGGAGCACCGGCGCCGGCGGCGCCGGAAGGTCGGCGACCACGTTGTACCAGTGGGTGGGGATCTGGTTCTCGCCGAGCAGGAACTTGGTCTGCATGGATCTCCTCGACCGACGGGGGGCGCTGATTAGGGCAGCAGGGCCCGCGCCGCGTCAAGCCATGAACTCGCCCCCGTCGACCTGGTAGGCCTGGCCGGTGATGCCGGGGGAGCCGGCGAGGAGCACCGCGACGTCGGCGACCTCCTCCGGGAGCGACGCCCGGCCGAGCGGGTTGCTCCGGAGCATCGCCGCCCGCGCCTCGTCCGCGCTCCGCCCGGTCGCCGACACCACCGCGGCGATCGCCTCGTCCATCATCTGGGTCTCGGTCCAGCCGGGGCAGATGGCGTTGGCGGTGACCCCCCGGCGCGCGCCCTCGAGCGCCAGCGACCGGGTGAAGCCGAGGAGCCCGTGCTTCGACGCGGCGTAGGCGGCGCCGTTCTTCAGCCCGACCCGGGCGGCGACCGAGGCGACGTTCACCACCCGCCCCAGGCGCCGGTCGTACATGTGGGGCAGGCAGGCGCGCGCGAGGAGCATGGGGCCGGTCAGGTTGACCGCCAGCACCGCGTCCCAGGCCTCGTCGGCGAGGGCGTGGACCGGCCCGCTCGCGTGGATCCCGGCGTTGTTCACCAGGATGTCGATCGGGCCGATGGCCCGCGCCACCGCCGCCGGGGCCGCGGCGACCTGGGCGCGGTCGGTCAGGTCGAGCGCGAGGAAGAAGGTCCGCCGGGAGAGGGCGGCCACCTGGGCCGCGACCGCCTCGATCTCCGGCAGGGTCCGGGCCGCCACCGCCACGTGGGCCCCCGCCCGGGCCAGCGCCAGCGCGATCGCCTGGCCGATCCCCCGGCCCCCGCCGGTCACCAGCGCCACCCGCCCCTCGATCGACTCCATGCGAGACCTCCGGTTGAGGGGGCCGACTCTAGGGCCGGTCCGGGCCGCCGGCAACCGACCGGCCGGGACGTCGCACCCGGCGCGGCGCCGGCCCGCCGGTGACCCAGGGTCGCCGCACGGCGCGCGAAAAGGTCAAGTTTATCGCCCTGCGGCCTGGCGCGACGTTTGCGAGTGCAACGCGCCAGAGGTGGAGCATAATCCTCCCGGGCCGTCGGGCCGTTCCGCGCGCGGGTTCGCCCGCGTCGGAGGGGTCGGGCGGGGGGTTTCTAGGAGCTGCAATGTCGAAGGAGCGGCGCGTCCACCCACGCTTCCCCCTGGTCCTCACGGTCCAGTACCTCGACGCCGCCTCGGTGCTCGACTACACCGAGAACCTCTCGGCGACCGGGCTCTTCGTCCGGACCGAGCGGGAGTTCGACGAGGGCGACCGGACCACGCTGGTGCTCTCCTTCCCGCAGCTCCTCGAGCCGGTCGAGCTCACCGTCGAGATCGTCCGGTCGCGGGAGGCGCAGGGCGATGCGCCGCGCGGGGTGGCGGTCCGGGTGCCGGACGATCTCCCCGATCACCGCGCCAAGCTGGCGGAGGTGACGCGGCTCGTCGCCAGCGCCGCCCGCGCCCCGGTCCCGACCACGCGGATCCTGCTGGTCGAGGACAACGTCCTCGTGGCCCAGATGTACGCCGCCGCGCTCCGGCGGCTCGCCGAGACCGACCGGCTCGACGGGCTCGGCATCGAGGTCGCGCACGACGGCGCCGCCGCCTGGGACCGGCTCGCCCGCCTCCCGACCATCGACCTGCTGATCACCGACGTCTTCATGCCGGTGCTCTCCGGCTTCGATCTGGTGGAGCGGCTCCGGGCCGAGCCGCTCCTGGCGCAGCTGCCGGTGGTCGTCATCACCTCGGGCGGGCCGGTGGAGCGCGCCCGGCTCGCGGCCCTGGGGGTGACCCTCTTCCTCCAGAAGCCGGTGAAGTACGGGGACCTGGCCGACACCGTCCGCTTCCTGCTCCGGGCGCGGCAGGGCAAGGTCACCTCGCCGCCGCGGGCGGCGGTGGTGGCCCCGACGGAGCCCAACCCTCGGGCCTTGACGGACGCCCCGCCGGTTGGCAACGTGAAGGGTACCAAGACACCGGCTCCCAGCCGGTGAGCCGCGAGGCCAGCGAGGCTCCGGCATCCAGAGAGGTCCGCGTCCCACGCGGACCTTTCTCTTTGGCGTCCGCGAGGAGGGTGCGATGGCGGAGCGGGTGACGGCCCACATCACCGGGACGGTGGCGAGGATCGAGCGCCCCGTCGGCGCCGCGGTGGCGGTCGGCGACGCGGTGGTGGTGATCGAGTCGATGAAGATGGAGCTCCCGGTCGAGGCGCGGAGCGCCGGCACGGTGACCGAGGTCCGGTGCACCGTCGGCCAGTCGGTGGAGGAGGGGGACCTCCTCGCCGTGATCGGATGACCGCCGCGGCGCGGCTGCGGGTCGAGGATCGCGGCGCGGTCCGGGTGGTCACCATCGACCACGCCGCGAAGCGGAACGCCCTCGACTTCCGGGCGCTCGACCACCTCGAGGCGGTCTGCGCGGCGGCGGCGCGCGACCGGGTCCGGTGCCTCCTCCTCCGCGGCGCGGGCGACGTGGCCTTCTCCGCCGGCTTCGACCTCGCCGAGCTCGGGGCCCTGAACGATCGCGGGGAGCGGCCCGACGAGGCGGTCGAGCGGGCCGCCGGGGCGCTGGAGGCGGTCCCGTGCCCGACGGTCGCCTTCCTGAACGGGCCGGCCTACGGCGGCGGGTTCGAGCTGGCCGCGACCTGCGATCTCCGGGTGGCGGTCGAGGGGATCGCGCTCGGGATGCCGCCGGCGCGCCTCGGCGTCGTCTACCCCGAGGGCGGGCTGCGCCGCTTCCTCCAGCTGGTGGGCGGCGCGCGGACGCGCGAGCTCTTCTTCTCCGGCCGCGCGATCGACGCGACCACCGCCCACGCCTGGGGGCTGGTCAACCGGCTCCTCCCGCCGGAGGGGGCCGAGGGGGCGGCGCTCGCCTTCGCCGAGGAGCTCGCCGCCGGGGCGCCGCTCGCGGTCCAGGGGATGAAGCGCATCCTCCGCCTCCTCGAGGCGGGGCACGAGCGCGGGCTCTCCGCCGACGAGCGAGCCGAGATCGCGGCGCTGCGCCGCCGCGCCTTCGAGAGCGAGGACCTCCTCGAGGGGCGGCGCGCCTTCGCCGAGCGGCGCCCCCCGCGCTTCCGGGGCGCCTGAGCGCCGGCGGTCAGCGCCGGGCGATCCAGAGGAGGAGGCCGGCGGCGAGGGCGAGCAGGGCGGCCACCAGCGCGGGGCGCGGGGCGCGGCGGGGCGGAGGGC
>JAJXSQ010000195.1 GCA_021784495.1 Myxococcales bacterium
CGCGCTCGCGGCGGCGCTGGCGATCGTCGCCGGGCGGAGCGGCGCCGAGCAGGCGGGAGACGCCCTGGCGGCCCTCGCCGGGGGCGGGCTGCTCGTTCCCCTGGCGGCCGCGGCCCTGCGGCCGCTCCTGGCGCGCCTCCCCGGGGCGGTCTCCGGCGCACGGCTCCGCGATCTCGGCAGCCTGAACCACCCGGCGCTCAAGGAGCTGATCGTGCAGGCCCCCGGCACCTACCACCACTCGATCCTCGTCGGCACGCTGGCCGAGGCGGCGGCCGCGGCGATCGGGGCCGACGCCCTGCTCGCCAGGGTCGGCGCCTACTACCACGATCTCGGGAAGCTCCGGGCGCCGCTCCTCTTCGCCGAGAACCAGCGGAGCCGGAACGAGCACGAGGGGCTCCGGCCCGTCGACAGCGCCCTCGCGGTGAAGCGGCACGTCTCCGACGGCCTGGAGCTGGCGCGCCAGTGGCGGCTCCCGGCGGCGGTGACCGCCTTCATCGCCGAGCACCACGGGACGCGGCTGGTCGGCTACTTCTGGGCGAAGCAGCGGCAGCGGGTCGACGCCGGGGAGGTTGGGGTCGCCGACGAGGGGGCCTTCCGCTACCCCGGGCCCATCCCGCGGAGCCGCGAGGTGGCGCTGGTGATGCTGGCCGACGCCTGCGAGGCGAGCGCCCGGGCGCTGGTCGATCCGGATCCGGCGAGCCTCCGCGCCCTGGTGGACCAGCGCTTCTCGGAGGTGGCGCGGGACGGCCAGCTCGAGGCCTGCGACCTGACGCTCCGCGATCTCCACGCGGCGGCCGGGGCGATGGCCGGGACCCTCGAGGAGCTGTACCGGGCGCGGCCGGCCGGGGAGCGGGGACGCCCCCGGGTCGCCCTGGTCGAGGGCGGGGCGTGACCGTCGACAGCCGGAGCCGCCACCCGGCGGGGGCCGCGGCCGCGCGAGGGCTCGCCGCCGTCGCCCGCCGCTACCTGGCCGTCGTCGGGATGGCGGAGGCCGACCTCTCGATCCTGGTGGTCACCGATGGCGTGATCCGGGGGCTCAACCGGCGCTGGCGAGGCAAGGATCGGGCGACCGACGTCCTCTCCTTTCCGCTCGGTGAGCCTCCCGGTCCTGGGCGACCCCTGGGGGACGTGGTACTGTCGCTCGACACCGCCGCCCGGCGGGCCCGCGCCGAACGGCGGCCCGTCCGGTCGGAGCTGGAGCGGTACCTGGCGCACGGCCTCCTCCACCTGCTCGGCCACGACCACGAGCGGCCCCGGGAGGCCAGGCGGATGGCGGCGCTGGAGGCCGCGCTCACCGGCGCCCGGGGGCTGGTCGGCGCGGCGCTGCAGGTCGCTGGCGGGAGCGGATGGACCCCTTCGCGGACATCGACCTCGACTCGGAGTCGGTCTGGCTCGACGGCGCCTGGTACACGCGCGAGGCGCTCGCCCAGCGGATCAAGCAGATGATCGAGGCCGGCGACTTCCGGGTCGCCCGCCCCAGCCAGGCCCTCGAGCGGCTGGAGGGCGCGCTCGCCCAGGCGCAGCTCGTCGCCGTCCGGATGCCGCTCGACCTGATCGAGGCGGCCGGGGCGACCGCGGCGCGGCTCGGGCGCCCGCTCGGCCACCTGGTGCGGGAGTCGGTCGCCTACTACCTGGCGGCCGCGGCCGCCTACGGCGCGTCGCAGGCGGGGACGGGCCCGGCCGCGGCCGTGGACCCGGCGGCGCCGGCGCCCGCGGTCGGCCCGCCGATCGAGGTGGACCTCCGCGACGAGGCCGAGCCGTCGTTCTTCAAGAAGGCGCCCTGACGGAACGGGCCGTGCGTCGCCTCGCGACCCTCCTCCTCGCCGCCGCCGGCACCGGCGCCGCCATGGCGCTGGCGCTGCCGCTCGTCCTCCCCTGGTGGTCGCTGCGCGAGGTCGATCCCGCGGGCCGGCTCGAGCCCATCGCCTTCGTCGCGCTCCTGCCGCTCCTCTGGGCGGCGGGGCGGGCGCGCGGCGCGCGCGGCGCGGCGGGGCTCGGCTTCCTGGCCGGGTTCGCCTACTTCCTGGCGGCGATCCACTGGGTGGCCCACGCGATGACCGCCTTCGGCGGCCTGTCGGCCTGGGTCGCGGGGCTGGGGCTGTCGCTCCTCGTCGGCTTCATGGCCTTCCACTGGGCGCTCGCCATCGGCGCCGCGACGCTGGTGCGCCGCGCCCTCGGCTGGCCGCTCCGCTACCACCTCCCGGCCATCTGGACCGCGACCGAGCTCCTGCGGGAGCGGCTCTTCACCGGCTTCCCCTGGGCCGACCTCGGCTACACCCAGGTCCGCACCCCCTGGATCGCGCAGCTCGCCGCGCTCCTCGGCGTCCACGGGCTCGCCTTCCTGGTGGTCCAGGTGAACGCGGTCCTCGCCGACGCGCTCGACGACCGCCGCGCCGGGCGCCCCGCGCCGCGGGGGGCCCTGGCGGTCACCGCGGCGCTCGTGGCGCTGGTGGCCGCCGGCGGCGCGGCCCGGCTCGCGAGGCTCCGCGCCGAGATCGCCGCCGCGCCGGAGGTCACCGTCGGGCTGGTCCAGGCGAACGTCGATCAGGAGGTGAAGAACGCGGCGCGGGCGCACGCCGGGTTCATCCTCGACCGCCTGGTGCCGCTCACCGTCGCGGCGGACCGGGCGGGCGCCGACCTGATCGCCTGGCCCGAGGCGGCCTACCCGCTGGCGCTCCCGCCCGACCTGCGCCGCCTCGATCCGATCCGCGGCGGCATCCCCCGGCTGGCGCGCGCCCACCTCCTCCTCGGCGCGGTGACCATGGAGTCGACCGGCGCGGGCGGCGACGGCGGGCGCTGGCGGGTGGAGAACTCCGCGTTCCTCCTCTCCCCCGACCTCGCGGTCCTGGGGCGCCAGTCGAAGCACCACCTCGTCCCCTTCGGAGAGTACGTGCCGCTCGCGTCCTGGCTGCCCTTCCTGCGGCAGGTGGTGCCGGCGATGGCGCCGCTCACCCCGGGGCGGGCCCTCGAGCCGCTCGGCTTCGCGGGGCCGGGCGGCGGTCCCGTCCGGGTGGGCGCCATGATCTGCTTCGACGCCATCTTCCCCGGCATCGCGCGGGCCTTCACCCGGGCGGGCGCCGATCTCCTGGTCAACCCCACGAACGACGCCTGGTACGGGTACTCGTCCGGTCCCTACCAGTTCCTGGCCATCGTCCAGCTCCGGGCGATCGAGACCGGGCGGGCGATCGCGCGTCCGGCCTACGCCGGGGTCTCGGCCCTGATCCTCCCCACCGGCGAGCTCGAGCCCGGGAGGCTGGAGGTGGGGCCGGTCGATCCGGCGCTGGCCCCGGAGCCCGAGGAGCCGGCGCGCCTCCTCGTCGGCCGGCTGCCCATCTTGCGCGGGCGGACCCCCTTCGTTACCATCGGCGACTCCTTCGCCTGGGGCTGCGCGGCCCTCGCCGCGGTGGTCCTGGCGCTCGCCGCGGGCCGGCGGCGCCGCGGCGCCGCCCCTCCCCACGGCCCCTGAGCCCGGAGTCCCCCGATGGCCGCCCCGATCCCCGAGCAGCTCTCCGCGTACGCCCGCCGCCTGGACGCGCTCCGGGGGTCGCTTTGACGTCGAGCGGCGGCGGCGGCGGGTCGCGGAGATCGCCAGCCTCTCCGGGGCTCCCGGCTTCTGGGACGACGCCGCGAAGGCCCAGGCGCTGCTGAAGGAGAAGGCGCAGCTGGAGCAGGTGGTGGAGTCCTGCGACCGGGTCGGTCGGGCCCTCGAGGACGCCGCGGCGCTCCACGAGCTCGCCGAGGAGGCGGGCGACGACGCCGTCCGCGCCGAGGTGGCCGGGGCGGCGGTGGCGGTCGGCGCCGAGGTCGAGGCGCTGGAGTTCCGGCGGATGCTCTCCGGCGAGCACGACCGGGCCGGGGCGATCGTCGAGGTGAAGAGCGGCGCCGGCGGCGTCGAGGCGATGGACTGGGCGGCGATGCTCTACCGGATGTACACCCGCTACTGCGAGCGGCGGGGCTGGGCGGTGGAGCCGGCCGACCTGGTGGCGGGCGAGGAGGCGGGCATCAGCCAGGCCTCCTTCTTCGCGCGGGGCGACTACGCCTACGGCTTCCTCAAGGCCGAGCGCGGGGTCCACCGGCTCGTCCGCATCAGCCCCTTCGACCAGAACGCCCGCCGCCAGACCAGCTTCGCGGCGGTCGACGTCACCCCGGAGATCGACGACGACATCGTCATCGACATCAAGGAGGCGGACGTCCGCATCGACACCTACCGGTCCTCCGGCGCCGGCGGCCAGAAGGTCAACAAGACCGACTCCGCGGTCCGGATCACCCACCTGCCGACCGGCATCGTGGTCGCCATGCAGAACGAGCGGAGCCAGCAGAAGAACCGCTCGATGGCCTGGAAGATCCTGCGCTCCCGCCTCTACGAGCACGAGGAGCGCAAGCGCCAGGCGGCCCTGGACGCCGTGGAGGCCCAGAAGAAGGACATCGACTTCGGCTCGCAGATCCGCAGCTACGTCCTCCAGCCCTACCAGCTGGTGAAGGACCTGCGCACCGGCGTCGAGTCGGGGCGCGTCGCCGACGTGCTCGACGGCGACCTGGACCAGTTCGTGACGCCCTTCCTCATGGGGGTGCGCCGGACCGACCGCGCGGTGGACGGGTAGGGCGGCGGCGATCAGCGGGGGGTGTAGACGATCGGCTGGCGGGCGAGGATGAAGCGGTCGACCGCGTCGACCGCCCAGCCGGGCAGGCCGAGGAGCTTGACCCCGCAGCCGGTCGGCTGGCGGCCGGTGGTGGCGCTCTTCTCCCGGACGAAGGCGACCTCGCCGTCGAGGTCGAGCTTCCGCCCGTCCGCCAGCCCGAGCCGCACCTGGAGCCGCGTCCCCGCCGGCGGCGGCATGGCGCTGGCGATGAAGACGCCGCCGGAGTCGATGCGCCGGGTGGGGCCGACGTAGAAGTTGTGCTCGGACACGAGGCTCACGTTCACCTCGACCCGCGTCGGCACCGGCCGGGCCTTGGGCTCGTCGAGCAGCTCCTCGGTGATGAGCGCCATCAGGTCGACGGGGCCGGGCGACGCCCGGGCGGCCGGCGGCGGCGCGGGCGCCGCGGCCGGGGGATCCACGGCGGGGACGCGGGCCGGGAGCGGCGGCGG
>JAJXSQ010000196.1 GCA_021784495.1 Myxococcales bacterium
GCGGGGCGACGTAGCGGTCCACCCACCAGGCGAGGCCGGCCTTCGCGGTCGCGGTGGCCAGGGTGAGCCGGGCGAGCGTCAGGTGGTCGCGCGCGCCGCGGTAGGCCAGGTGGAAGAGGAGCGCGAAAACCGCCAGGTGCAGGAGCGGCCGCACCTGGATGATCGCCCAGGCGGGGTTGCCGCCGGTGGCCAGCCCCACCACCGTCGCGTAGGCGACGCCGGCGAGGAAGACGGCGAAGGCTCCGCGGAGCACCCCGGCCATCGGCTCCGCGCCGCGGGTGTCGCGATCGTCGCCGGTCGCCCGGCGCCAGACCCCCACCGCCACCAGGAGGAGGACGAGCGCCTCCGAGCCGCTCACCTTGAGCCCCCTGATGGGGACGAACCGGTCGAGGTCGTCGCGCAGGAGATCGCCGAGGACGGCGAGCGGCGAGTGCCACTCCCCCTGGGCGTCGTCGGAGAGGTCGAGCGTCAGGGTGAGCGCCAGGAGGGCCGTCGTCGACCAGCGCAGCGGCAGGACGGAGAGGGTCCAGACCAGCGCGAGGACGAGGACCGGGGCGGCCGCGAGGAGCGGGCTCCCGCCCCGCGCGGCGATCCCGGCGGTCGCGACCCCCGCCGCCGCGACGAGCGCGACGGTCCCGGCGCGCGACCGCCCGGCCGGCGCGGCGATCGGGGCGATCGACGCCGCGGTGGCGGTCCCGCTCATGCACGGGGCTCGGCGAGCACGCGGACCCCGACGAGCCGCTCGATCTGCCAGCGCTCGAGCACCCGCCCCGAGCGCGCGTCGACCAGCACCGCGGCGAAGATCCCGACGAGGAGGCCGCCGAGGAGGCCGGCGGCGAGGACCAGCGGCGGCTTCGGCCGGATCGGCTTCTTGGGGAGGATGGGCGGGGTGATCACCGAGTACCGGTACTTGAAGGCGGCCTTCACCGTGTCGAGATCGACGCGCGCGCCCTGGATGCGGTCGAGCATGTCGGTGTACTGGCGCAGCAGCTGGCGGAGCTGCCCCCGCTCGTACTCCAGGCGGGGATCGACGTTGCGGAGATCGTCGGGGCCCGGCGCCAGCTCGCGCTCGGTCACCGCCGGGACCGGCACCAGCTCGCGCGCCGCCCTGCCCAGCGTGCCGCCGCGGCTCACGATGTCCTTCTCCAGGTTGGAGACGTCGTCCTGGAGCTGGTTGATCTGCGGGGAGGGGCCGGAGAGCGCCTCCAGGTTCTGGCGGGCCGCCACCACGTCCGGGTGCTGCTCGGCGTAGACGGCCTGCAGCTTGGCGAGCTGCGCCTGCTGCTCGACGAGCCGCTGCTGGCGGAACTCGAGGAGGTCGGCGAGGGTCCGGCGCTTCACGGCGAGCATCGCCCGCAGCCCGGCCACCTCGTCGGAGTCGGCGGCCCGCGGCGCCACCGCCGCCGCGCCCCGCGGCGCCGCGCGAGGGCCGGGGTGGCCGTAGAGCGCCTCCTTGGCGCGGAGCTCGTCGACGCCCTGGTCGATCTGCCGCTTCATCTTCGCCGCGTGGACCTCGAGGATGGCGATGGTCTCGCCCACCATCGCCGCCTCCTGCGAGTGGCGGATGTCGAGGAAGTTGTTGAGCGCCGCCTGCACCATCTGGTAGGCGATGTCCCGGTTCGACCACTCGAAGGTGATGGTCACCACCCCGTCGGCCCCCACGTCGACCCAGAGCCGGTCCTGCAGGGTGTCGACCAGGTCCTCGAGCAGCTCGTCCTTCGACTTCGGGGTGCCGACGCGGTCGCGCAGCCACTGCCAGGCGCGCACCGCCGGCGCCCGGGTCGCCAGGTACTTGTCGACGAAGTCGGTCTGGCGGCACAGGGCCACGAGGTTGTCCCGGCGCAGCACCGTCTCGCGCGCCGCGCGCGACGGGGTGTCCCAGTCGAAGGGCCGCGGCATGAGCGGGTTGGAGAGGGTCCACATCACCGGGTTCTTCTGCGCGAGGAGGCGGGCCTGCACCTGCCACCGGCTCGGCAGGAGCCAGAGCGACGACGCGGCGGCGGCGAGGACGAGGAGCGCCGTCGCGCCGGCGAGCCAGCGGTGGCGTCGCACCGACCGGAGCGTGAAGCCGACCGCGTCGCGCACCAGCGCGTAGTCGAAGAGGTCGTCGGGCAGGTGGGGCCGCAGGGACGGGTCACCGGCCGCCGGCGCCGGCGCGGTCGCGCCGGGATCGCCCTGGGGCCGCGGGAAGGGGGAGAGGGTCACCAGAGCTCCGGCTTGTAGTGCGTCGCGTAGACGAGCGTGAGCAGCGCCACCCAGACCACGTCGAAGAGGAGCAGGGCGAGGAGCGCCCGCCCGAGACCGCGGCGCGGCGTCGGCGCGCGGGCGCCCGCGACCGGGGCGGCCACGGTCGCGATCAGGATCGAGCTCAGGATGAGCTTTCCCATGTCGCAGCTCCGTCCATCGTCGGACGCTCCATCATAGCCCCCGCGCCGCTCAAGCGGAGCCCCCTCGCTCGCCCGGGGGCGCCGCGGCGGTCCGGGCGCCGCCGCGCCGGCGGCGCACCGTGGCGACGATGAGCGCGAGGTCGTCGCGGCTCACCAGGCCGAGCGCGTACACGAGCGCGGCGTACACGCCGACGGCCAGGGGCAGGCCGATGGCCGGGTGGAGGGAGGAGAGCCCCTCGCCGGCCAGCAGCGCGCCCGCCCCGGCGGCGAGGGTCCGCGCCAGGTCCCCGAGGACGTGCCGGTTCACGGTGCCGTGGGGGATGATGGCGAGCGCCGCGGCCCCCATCACCGTCTCCGCGGCGATCTCGGCGAGCTCCACCCCGAGGCCGCCGTTGCCGAACCGCGCCTCGCACCAGGGCACGAGCAGGATGTCGAGGACGGTGCCGATCACCACCGCGGCCACCTTCACCGCCGAGAAGCGGCGCTCGCGGCCGGCGGCCATGATCGCCATGCCGAGGAGCACGTCGACGAAGTAGAGGAAGATCACCGGCGCCGAAAGACGCAGGATGGCGATGGCCGGCGAGAAGTGGGCGCGCCCGAAGACCAGGCCGATCGCCAGGTCGGCGAAGAGCCAGGTGCCGACGCCGGCCAGCATGCCGAGCACCAGGATCGGCCGGAGCGCGGCGCGCACCTCGACGCGGAACGCCTCCGGGTCGGCCGCGAGCCGGGAGAGGCGCGGGTAGGAGGCGGTGGCGAGGATGGTGGCCGGCGCGATGAGCGTGCCGATGAAGTTCCGGGCGGCGGCGTACCAGCCGACCGAGCGCGGCGACGCGAGCCGCGCCAGGACCAGCGAGTCGACGTAGGTCTGGCCGTAGGCGGCGAGCGACATGGTCAGGATCGGGAGGCCGCCCCAGAAGAGCGCGCGGACGGTGGCGAGGTCGACGGTGAGGCGCGGCAGCCGCCGGCGGCGGTAGATGGCCGCGCCGATGACCAGCGCGACGACCGCCGCCGCGCCCTGCGCGGCGATCACCGACCCGAGGCCGCCGCCGAGGGCGAGGGCCGGCAGCGCCACGGCGACGGTGAGGATCTTGGCGCTCACCGTGACGGTGGCGTCGTCGTCCATCCGCTCCACGGCGCGGAAGACGAGCCCGTGCGCCCGGGCGAGGCCGAGCGGCGTCATGGCCGCGATCAGCACGGCGCCCAGCGCCAGGGTCCGCGCCGGATAGCCGAGCGCCCAGGCGATCCCGATGGCGAAGGCCCCGGCGAGGAACGGCGTCGCCGTCCGCCAGATCACCGTGGCGCCGAGCCAGCGCCCCGCGTCGGCCGGGCTGCGGGCCACGTCCCGGACGACCTGCGGGGGCCCCCAGTCGACGAAGACGAACACGAACGTGGCGATGGAGGTGATGAGGTAATAGACGCCGAAGTCGGCCGCGCCGAGCCTCCGGCCGAGCGCCGCGCTCAGGACGATGGCCAGCGCGGTGGTGATCGCCTGGCCGACGACCAGCCAGAAGGCGTTCCTCGCCACCCCCTCGCGGTGGGCGGTCGCGGCGGAGGAGGGGGGGGCGATGGCCTCGGATGTGTTGGACACTCCCCCCAAGGTCTGGACTCCCGGCCCGGAAGTCAAGGCGCGTCACCGTCCCCCGTTCGCCGGACAGGCGTGCGTTCCGGCGGCGCCGTCCCTAGAATGGCGGCGCGCCGCGGCGGCCCGCCTCGCGGGACCGGCGCCGGATCACCGGGGACGAATGAACTGGCTCGAAGCGCTCGAGATCGCGCTGCTCCTGGCGGCCTGGCCCGTCGACCTGGCGGGGCTCTACCTCCTCCTCCTCGCGCTCGCCTCGCGGCGCGGCCGCCCGACGACGGCGGCGCGCCGCCTGCGCTTCGACCTGGTCGTCCCGGCCCACGACGAGGAGCGCGGCGTCGCGGGCACGGTCGCGAGCCTCCTCGCGGTCGACTGGCCGGCGGAGCGGCGCCGCGTCGTGGTGGTCGCCGACAACTGCGCCGACGCCACCGCCGAGCGGGCGCGGGAGGCCGGCGCCACCGTGCTCGTCCGCGCCGATCCCGCGCGGCGGGGGAAGGGGTACGCCCTGGCGCACGCCTTCGCCTGGAGCCTCGCCGAGGGGGTGGCCGACGCGGTGGTGGTCGTCGACGCCGACGCGCGGGTCACTCCCAACCTGCTCGCCGCCTTCGCGGCCCGGCTCGAGGCCGGGGCGGACGCGGTCCAGGCCGACGACGCCGTCGGCAACCCGGAGGCCGGGTGGCGGCCGGCGCTCATGGCGCTCGCCTTCGTCCTCTTCAACACCCTGCGCTCGCTCGGGCGGGACCGGCTCGGCTGCTCGGTGGGGCTGCGGGGCACCGGCATGTGCCTCTCGTCGCGGGTGCTGCGGGAGGTCCCCCACGAGGCGGTCTCCGAGGTCGAGGACCTCGAGTACGGCCTGCGCCTCGGCGAGGCCGGCCACCGCGTGCGCTTCGCCGGCGAGGCCCGGGTCCTGTCGGACGTGGTGGTGGGGGCGTCGGCCTCGGCGATCCAGCGGCGGCGCTGGGAGGGGGGGCGGCGGCGCCTGGCGCGCCGGCACGGCTGGCGGCTGCTCCGGAGCGGCCTCGCCGCCGGCGACCGGGTCCGGGTCGATCTCGGCCTCGACCTCCTGGTCCCGCCGCTCGCGACGCTCGGGGCGCTCGCCGCGCTGGGCGCGGCC
>JAJXSQ010000197.1 GCA_021784495.1 Myxococcales bacterium
CCGCCGCCTGGGCGCCGGCGAGCGCGCCGAGGAAGGCCAGGTACTCCCCGGCGGCGTGGCCGGGGGCGAGCTCGGCGAACCGCTCGGCGCGCCGGGCGAAGAGCCGCTCGGCGCCGGGGTGCGGCCGGAGGAGCGGGACCGGGTCGAGGAGCCCGGTCGCCGGCGGCCCCTCCGGCGAGGAGGGCGCGCGGCCGGCGCCGCCCGCCGCCGGGTCGCTCACCGCGGCTCCCGGCCGGTCATCTCGCGGTACCAGGCCGGGTGGTGGAAGCGCGCCCAGGCGCCGGAGACGGTGCCGCGGATCATCGCGTCGATCGACCCCTTCGTCCAGATGGCCGCGTACACGTGGATGCCGATCCCGACGAACATGACGAAGGCGCCGACGGCGTGGAGGAGCCCCGCGGCCCGCCGGACTCCGGCGGGGACGTGCGGCGCGATCCAGGGCTGCCAGACGAGCAGCCCGGTCAGGAGGAGGAGCGCGAGGATCGGGATCATCGACCAGTACATGAGCTTCTGCCCGGCGTTGTACTTGTGGGTCTCGCCGACGTCGGGGTGCTCGTTGCGCATGTAGGCCCCCATGTTCCGCACCCAGCGGCCGTCGACGGGGAGCCAGCGGTTGTCCCGCAGGTGGGCGGCGGCGTAGGGGTAGAAGACGAGGACCAGCGCCACGCCGGCGAAGGGGTGGAGGATCCGCAGGAAGGGACCGCCGCCGAAGAGCGCCGAGATCCAGAAGAAGAAGGGGTGGAAGAGCGCCAGCCCGGAGAGGAAGAGGGCGACGAAGGCGATGGCCACCGCCCAGTGGGCGACGCGGGTGGCGTTCCCGTGGCGCAGCAGGACCTCCTCGCGAGGAGCGGTCATGGTCTCACGCCTCCTTCCCGCCGGGCCGCTCGGGGGGGACCTCGAGCGGACCGCGGCGCATGTAGTGGAGGATCCCGGCGACCAGCACCGAGAAGAGGGTGACGACGCCGGCGGTGCGCGCGGTGCCGCTCCGCCAGAGCCGCAGCACGCCGCCGAGCCGCGGGTCGCGCGGCAGGCCGTAGGCCTCGGGGCGATCGCCGTGGGGGAGCACGTAGAGGACGTGGGTGCCGCCGACGCCGGGAGGATCGTAGACCGCGGCGTGGGCGAAGCCGCGCTCGCGCAGGTCGGGGAGCCGCTCCTCGGCGGCGAAGCGCATGTCGGTCTTCGACCCGAAGGAGATGGCCATCGTCGGGCAGGTCTTGACGCAGGCCGGCTCCAGCCCGACCGCGACGCGGTCGGAGCAGAGGGTGCACTTGTAGACCTTCGAGTCCCGCCGCGACAGCCGCGGGATGTCGAACGGGCAGCCGGCGATGCAGTCCCCGCAGCCGATGCAGTCCTCCTCGTGGAAGTCGACGATCCCGCTCGCGTACTGGACGATGGCGCCCGGCGCCGGGCAGGCCTTCAGGCAGCCGGGCTCGGCGCAGTGGAGGCAGCCCTCCTTGAGGATGAGCCACCGGAGCTGGCCGTCGATCTCCTCCTCGGTGAAGCGCATGAGCGTCCAGCTCTGGTCGGAGAGGTCGGGGGGGTTGGTGTAGGCGCCGGCGTTCACCCCGATCTCGTCGCGCAGGTCGTTCCACTCCATGCAGGCCGACTGGCAGGCCTTGCAGCCGATGCAGCGCGAGACGTCGATGAGCTTCGCGACCTCGAGGGTGGTCCGGGCGGAGGGCGGCGGGGAGGTGCGGGCCGACACGTTCCTCACGTCGAGCGACTGGAGCGCCATGGCGACCTCCTAGGCCTTCCGGACGTCGACCAGGAACGCCTTGAACTCCGGCGTCTGGATGTTGGCGTCGCCCACGAACGGCGTGAGGGTGTTCACCAGGTACCCGGGCTTCGTCAGCCCCTCGTACCCCCAGTGGATGGGGAGCCCGACGGTGTGGACCGGCCTCCCCTCGACGGTGAGGGGGCGGATGCGCTTGGTCACCAGCGCCTTGACGAGGATCTCTCCGCGGCGGGAGCGGACCGCCACCCGGTCGCCGCTCCGGATGCCGCGCAGCTCGGCGAGCGCCTCGCCGAGCTCGACGAAGGCCTCCGGCTGCAGGATCGACGGGATCCGGGCGTGCTTGGTCCAGAAGTGGAAGTGCTCGGTGAGCCGGTAGGTGGTGGCGACGAAGGGGAAGTCCCGCGCCGTGCCGAGCCGCGCGCGGTCGCCGGGGAAGAGGCGGGCGGCCGGGTTGGAGACCGCCCGCTTCCCGAAGGGGTTCACGGCCAGCGGGGTCTCGAACGGCTCGTAGTGCTCGGGGAAGGGCCCCTCGGCCATGAGCCCAAGGGCGAAGAGCCGGCCCACGCCCTCCGGGTTCATGATGAAGGGGGCGACCTCCTCCTCCGGCCTCGCGTCGGGGCGCATGTCGGGGACGTCGGCGCCGGCCCAGGCCCGGCCGTTCCAGAAGACCAGGCGGCGATCCGGATCCCAGGGGCGGCCGGCCGGATCGGCCGAGGCGCGGTTGTAGAGGATGCGGCGGTTGGCCGGCCAGGACCAGGCCCAGCCCGGCGTGTTGCCGAGGCCGCTCGGATCGGAGGCGTCGCGCCGCGCCATCTGGTTGCCGGCCTGCGTCCAGCTCCCGCAGAAGATCCAGCAGCCGCTGGCGGTGCTCCCGTCGTCGCGCAGGTGCGCGAAGGTGGCGAGCTGCTCGCCGGCCCGGGCCAGGACCTTCTTCGGGTCCTTCGGGTCGGTCACGTCGGCGACCGCCCGGCCGTTGAACTCGCGCGCCAGCTCGGCGGCGGAGGGGGCGTGGGGGATGGCGTAGGGCCAGTCGAGGCCGAGGATCGGATCGGGGAAGGTGCCGCCCTCCTTCCGGTAGAGCTCGCGGACGGCGAGGAAGATGGCCGCCATGATCTCGGCGTCGCCCTTGGCCTCGCCCGGGGGATCGGCCGCCTTCCAGTGCCACTGGAGCCAGCGGCCGCTGTTGACCAGCGAGCCGTCCTCCTCGGCGAAGCAGGTGGAGGGGAGGCGGAAGACCTCGGTCTGGATCGCCGCCGGGTCGACGTCGTTCGGCCCGCCGTGGTTCTGCCAGAAGGTCGAGGTCTCGGTGGCGAGCGGGTCGATGATCACCAGGTAGCGGAGCTTGGCGAGCGCCGCGGTGAGCTTCGCCTTGTCGGGGACCGAGGCGATGGGGTTGAAGCCCTGGCAGAAGTAGCCGTCGATCTTCCCCTGGTGCATCAGCTCGAAGACCTGGAGGATGTCGTACGGCTTGTCGTTCTTCGGCAGCCAGTCGTACCGGAAGTCGTTCTCCCGGCTCGCCCGGTCGCCCCAGAAGGACTTCATGAGCGAGACGAAGAACTTCGGGGTGTTCGACCAGTAGTTCATCTGCCCCGGCCGGAGCGGCTTCGGCGTCCGCTTGGCGAGGTAGCTGGCGAGGTCCGGATCGGCCTCGGTGGGGAGCGTCAGGTAGCCGGGGAGCAGGTGGCTCATCACGCCGAGGTCGGTGAGCCCCTGGATGTTCGAGTGGCCGCGCAGGGCGTTCACCCCGCCGCCGGGCATGCCCATGTTGCCGAGCAGGAGCTGGACGCAGGCGATGGCCCGGATGTTCTGGGAGCCGACGGTGTGCTGGGTCCAGCCGAGCGCGTAGAGGCTGGTCATGGTCCGGTCGGGGACCGCGGTGGAGGCGATGGTCCGGCAGATCTCGACGAAGGTCTCGACCGGGACGCCGGTGACGCTCGAGACCAGCTCCGGCGTGTAGCGGGCGTAGTGGCGCCGCATCGCCTGGTAGACGCAGCGCGGGTCCTGGAGCGAGGGGTCGACCCGGGCGAACCCCTGCTCGTCGAGCTGGTAGGCCCAGGAGGAGCGGTCGTAGGAGCGCTTCGCCTCGTCGTAGCCGGTGAAGAGCCCCTCCTCGAAGCCGTAGTCCTCGCGCAGGAGGAAGGGGGCGTTGGTGTAGGCCTTCACGTACTCGTGCTGGACGGCGTCGTGCTCGAGGAGCCAGCGGATGACGCCGCCCAGGAAGGCGATGTCGGTGCCGGGGCGGAGCTGGGCGAACTGGTCGGCGACCGCCGCCGTCCGGGTGAAGCGCGGATCGACGACCACCAGCCGCGCCTTCTTGCGGGCCTTCGCCTCGATCACCCACTTGAAGCCGCAGGGGTGCGCCTCGGCGGGGTTCCCGCCCATCACCAGCACGACGTCGGCGTTCTGGATGTCGGTCCAGTGATTGGTCATCGCGCCACGGCCGAAGGAGGGGGCCAGACCGGCCACCGTGGGGCCGTGTCAAACGCGCGCTTGGTTGTCCAGGGCGGTCATCCCCATGGCGCGGATGACCTTGTTGGTGATGTAGCCCGACTCGTTCGACGAGGCCGAGGCCGCCAGGAAGGCGACGCTCGTCCAGCGGTTCACCGCGAGCTCGCCGTGGCGCGCGGTGAAGCTCCGATCGCGGTCGTCCTTCATGAGCCGGGCGATGCGGCCGATGGCCCAGTCCCAGGAGACCGGCGTCCACTCCTTGGCGCCCGGGGCGCGGTGCTCGGGGACGCGGAGCCGGTGCGGGCTCTGGACGAAGTCGAGGAGCGAGGCGCCCTTGGGGCAGAGGGTTCCGCGGTTCACCGGGTGGTCCGGGTCCCCCTCGACGTGGACGATCTCGGTCCGGGCGTTCTTCGACCCGTCGCCGAGGCCGTGGAGGATGACGCCGCAGCCGACCGAGCAGTAGGGGCAGGTGTTGCGCGTCTGCGAGGTGCGGGCGAGCTTGAACTCGCGCACCTCGGCGAGCGCGCGCGCGGGAGAGAAGCCGAGCGCCGCGATGCTCGAGCCGGCGAGCCCCCCCGCGGTGAGCTTCACGAACTGTCGGCGGGTGACGGTCATGGCGGGCTCCCGCGTGGTGGAGAGCCGAGTCTGAGCCGCTCCGCGCCCGGCGGCGCAACGTCAGATGGGTTGTCCCCGACGGGTGACGGACATGGGACGCACTCACGGATGACACGGGCGAGCCGGGAGGGGCGGCGCGGAGGATCTCCGGGACCTCGACCCGAGCGGTCCACTTGCCGTCGGCGACGGCGGCGCGCCGCCGGCTACGCGTGGCCGCCGTGGCAGGTCCGGCAGAGCTGGTTGAAGGCCATCCGCAGGCCGTGGCCGCTCCTCATCGAG
>JAJXSQ010000198.1 GCA_021784495.1 Myxococcales bacterium
GGGCCGCCCCTCGCCCCCCGGCTGTCCGCCGCCGCGGTCGAGGAGATCGACGTCGTCGGCCGGCGCCGCGACCAGCTGGGCGCCGCCGACGCCGCCAGCGCCGGGTCGGTCGGCGCCGCCGACGTCGCCGAGCGCCCGCTCCTGCGCCCCGGGGAGATCGAGGAGCTCGTGCCGGGGATGATCGTCACCCAGCACAGCGGCGACGGGAAGGCGAACCAGTACATGCTCCGCGGCTTCAACCTCGACCACGGGACCGACTTCGCCGTCTCGGTGGACGGGCTGCCCGTCAACCTGCCGTCCAACGCGCACGGCCAGGGCTACGCCGACCTCAACTTCCTCATCCCCGAGCTGGTGGGCCACGTCGACTACGTCAAGGGGCCCTACGACGCCTCGAGCGGCGACTTCTCCTCGGCCGGCGCGGAGCGGATCTCCTACGTCTCGGAGCTCCCCCGGCCGCTCGCCCAGGTCACCGCCGGCTCCTTCGGCTACGAGCGGTTCCTCGCCGCGGGCTCGGAGCGCGCGGGGGGCGGGACGCTCCTCGGCGCGCTGGAGCTCCTCCACCAGGACGGGCCGTGGGTGGTGCCGGAGGACTACCGGAAGCTGAACGGCCTCCTCCGCTGGACGCGCCCCGCCGGCGACGGGACGCTCTCGCTCGTCGCCATGGGCTACGCCGGGAGCTGGACGGCGACCGACCAGGTGCCGCTCCGCGCGGTGCTCGACGGCTCGATCGGGCGCTTCGGCACCGAGGACCCCACCGACGGCGGCTCCTCCCACCACGCCAGCCTGACCGCCACCTGGGACGGGGAGGCCGCCGCCGGCCGGCTCACCGCGACCGCCTACGTCGAGCGCACCGACCTCACCCTGTACTCCGACTTCACCTACTTCCTCCTCGACCCGGTGAACGGCGACCAGATGGAGCAGGACGAGCGCCGGGTCTTCGGCGGCACGAGCGGCACCTGGCGGTGGACCGGCGCGCTCGGCGCGCTCCCGCTCGCCTGGCGCCTCGGCTGGGAGGCCCGCGCCGACCACGTGGGGCCGGAGGGGCTATTCCACACCGTCGACCGGCGGGTGATCGGCACCTGGAGCCTCGACACGGTGCGGGAGTCGAGCGGCGCGCTCTGGGGCGACGCCGACGTCCCCCTCGCCCCGTGGCTCCGGCTGGTCCTCGGGCTGCGGGCGCTCGCCTACCGCTTCGACGTCACCGCGAACGATCCCTTGAACTCCGGGGCGACGACCGCGGGGCTCCTCCTCCCCAAGGCGACGGCGGTCCTGGGGCCGTGGGCGCGCACCGAGCTCTACGTCGACTACGGCGACGGCTACCACTCGAACGACGCGCGGGGGGTGGAGGCGACGGTCGACGCGCGCGCGGGGACGCCCATCCCCCGGGCGACGCCGCTCGTCCGCTCGCGCGGCGTCGAGCTCGGCGCCCGGACCGAGGCCGTCCCCGGCCTCCAGGCGGTCGCCGACGTCTGGCTCCTCGACCTCGGGTCGGAGCTCGTCTGGGACGCCGACGCCGGCTCGCCGGTCCCCGCCGGCGCCACGCGCCGGGTGGGGGTGGAGGCGAGCGCCCGGTGGCGCCCGCTCCGCTGGCTCGAGGCGGACGCCGACGCCTCGCTCTCCCGCGCGAGGTTCCTCCAGCCGGGCACGGCGGGGGCGTACGTCCCCGAGGCGGTGGGGGCGGTGGAGTCGCTCCGGGCGGCGGTGGAGGAGCTCGGCCCCTGGTCGGCGAGCCTCGCGCTCCGCTCCTTCGGCCCCCGGTACCTGACCCAGGACGGCGGCGTCCGCTCGGCCGCCTCGACCCTCCTCGACGGCCGGGTCGCCGCCCGGCTCGGGCCGCGGGTGACGGTGGCCCTGGAGTGCTTCAACCTCCTCGACGCCCAGGTCGACGACATCGACTACTTCTACGCGTCGCGGCTGCGGGGGGAGCCGGCGGCGGGGGTCGCCGACCTCCACTTCCACCCGGCCGAGCCGCGGAGCCTGCGGGTGACGCTGGCGGTGACCCCGTAGCCGGGGGCCGGTGCTCCGCGGGGGATCGGCGCCGCTCAGCCGACGCCGCCCCGCGGCGGGATCCGCTCGGAGAGGTCGCGCAGGAGCGCCGGCCACCGCCCCTGCAGCCAGCCCTCGCCGGTCCCCACGCGGACGATGACCAGGCGGCGGTCGGGGCGGACGTAGAGCAGCTGCCCGCGGTGGCCCTCGGCGTAGAAGGCGGCGCCGCCGCCGGCGAGCCGGTGACCCCACCAGCCGAACTTGTAGAAGACCCCGTCGCGGCGCTCCTGGTCGGAGTGGCCCGGCAGCTCCGGCTCGGGCGGCGCCACCGCCTCGTCGGCGAAGGCGGCGGTGAGCAGCTGCGCCCCGTTCCACCGCCCCCGGTCGAGGAAGAGCGACCCGAGCTTGGCGAGATCGATGGGGCGCGCGTTGAGGCCGGAGGCGGCGTACTCCAGGCCGTCGCCGGCGTGGTCGATGCTCCAGCTCGCGTCGTACTCCGCCCCGAGCGGCCGCCAGAGCCGCCGCTCCAGCTCGCCGGCGAGCGTGGTCCCGGCGACCCGCTCGAGGACCAGCCCGAGCAGCGCGGTGGGGTAGCTCCCGTAGGCGAACCGCTCGCCGGGGCCGGAGACGAGGGGCGGCCCGGCGAGCAGGACCCGCCGGAGGTCGGGGTGCCAGTAGAGCTTGGGGCTGTCACGCCAGGGGCGGCGGCCGTAGGTGAAGCGGAACCCGCCGGCCATGAGCAGCAGGTGGCGCAGGGTGATCCCGTCGTAGCCGCGCCCGGCGAGCTCGGGGAGGTAGCGCACGAACGGATCGTCGAGGGCGCCGAGGCGGCCGTCGGCCAGCGCGACGCCGGCGAGCGTCGCCACCACCGTCTTGGAGACGGAGAACAGGCGCGCCATCGACGACCGGGTGCGGCCGGCCAGGTAGGACTCGCGGAGGAGCTCGCCGTCGCGCAGCACGAGGAAGGCGGTGGTGCCGGTCTCGGCCAGCAGCGGGTCGAGCGGGGTGGTGCCCGGCCGTCCGTCCCGCGAGCAGGTGACTTCCCGGGGGACGGCGCCGTCCCTATCCAAGGACTGGTGAGCCTGCGGGTAGGGCGACGGTCGGTCCGACCTGGAGACGAGGCGCGACGGGAACCGCCGCCAGTCGTCGGCGCCCGAGGGGCTCCAGGCGAGGAAGCGGTGGAGGTAGGTGGGCGAGAAGGACGAGAAGAAGGAGGCGAACGACCTCCCCCGGACGGCGCCGGTCGCCGTGGGGGTGCCGGCCCTGGGTGGGTGCGCGCGCGTCGCGGCCATCGCTCCTCGGGCGTCCACGGTAAGGACGCCCGGCGCGGAGGACAACCGCGCCACCCCGAATCCTCGCGCCGTGAGGCCGTAGGACGGTAAGCTACGAGGTTCTCCATGTCCCTGCGCACCCGCCTGGGCGCCGCCGTGCGCGCCTTCCAGAACCCGGCGCTCCGCCAGCCGGCGCCCATCCCGCCGCCCGAGCCGACCCGCGTCGTCGTGGACCGGCTGCTCGCCGGCCAGACGGCGCTGGTGACCGGGGCCGGCCGCAACATCGGGCGGAGCATCGCCCGGGAGCTCCTCGCGCACGGCGCGGCCGTGTACGCCACCGACGTCGATCCCGCGGCGGTCGAGCGGCTGCGCGGCGAGCTCCGGGAGCTCCCGGGGACGAGCGACGCCCTGTGCGCGGACATCACCAAACCCGAGGACACCGACCGGGTGCTCGCCACCCTCGCCGCCGCCGGCGCGCAGGTGGACCTCCTCGTCAACAACGTCGGGATCGTCGGCGACGACCTGGCGGCCGCCTTCGCCACCAACGTGACCGGGCCGATGTACCTGACCGACCGGATCTCGGCGGCCATGGTCGAGCGCGGGCGGCCGGGCTCGATCGTGTTCCTCTCCTCGATCCACCAGGAGACCGTCTTCACGCGCGCGCGCGCCTACGCGCCGACCAAGGCGGCGGTGGGGATGCTGGTGAAGCAGCTCGCCGTGCAGCTCGCGCCGCACCGCGTGCGGGTGAACGGGATCGCCCCCGGCGACGTCCGCGAGGACGAGCGGGGCGAGGTGATCCGGTACCCCTACACGCCGCTGGAGGGCACCTCGATCCGCCCCCAGTACGTCGCCCGGGCGGTGGTCTACCTGGCGTCGGAGTACTTCTCCCGCTACACGACCGGGACGGTGATCACCATCGACGGCGGCCTCTCCCTCTTCAACTACCAGTGCGCCTTCGACGCGGGGCTGTTCCTGTGACGCCGGCGCCGGACGGCGACGAGCGGCTCCGCCGCCTGCGCGGGATGCGGCTCATCGAGGCCTTCGAGGCCGCCCTGCTCCGCCAGCCCAACCCCGGGTTCCAGCTCCTGTCCCGCGGCGAGGAGGCGGTGGCCGTGGGCGTCTGCGCGGCCCTGGAGCGGCGGGATCCGTTCCTGTGCAGCGGGCGCTCGATCGGGCCGGCGCTGGCCCGGGGGCTGCCGGCCCGGGGGCTCCTCGCCGAGCTCCTCGGGCGGGACGGCGGGCCGAACCGCGGGCGCGCCGGGCGCGGCCACGTCTCCATGCCGTCGGTCGGCTTCTTCGGCGCCCACGCGGTGGTGGGGGGCAACCTCACGGTGGCGGCGGGGGTGGCGCTGGCCCAGCAGCAGCTCGGCACCGGGGCCGTGGCCCTGTGCCTCTTCGGCGACGGCGCCTGCGGCGCGGGCGCGCTCCACGAGACCCTCAACTTCTCGTCGCTCTGGCGGTTGCCGCTCGTCCTGGTCTGCAACAACAACGGCTACGCGGTGTCGACCCGCGACGACCAGGGGCTCGCCCCCCGCCGGCTCGCCGACCTCGGGGCGCCCTTCGGCGTTCCCTCGGCGGAGGTGGACGGCTGCGACGTCGACGCGGTCGCCGGGGCGGTGGCCGCGGCGGTCGAGGAGGCGCGCGCGGGCGGCGGGCCCCGGTTCCTGGTGGCGCGGAGCGTCCGGCTCTCGCCCCACTCCACCTCGACCCGCGAGGAGCGACCGGCCGCGGAGCTCGAGGCCCTGCGCGCGCGGGACCCGATCGCGCGGTACGAGCGGCGGCTCCGGGAGGCGGCGCTGATCGACGATCGGCGGGCGGCG
>JAJXSQ010000199.1 GCA_021784495.1 Myxococcales bacterium
GGAGCGGCGTGGGGCGCGGCCGGGCCCGGGGAGGTGGCCGCCGCGGTCGGGGGCTGGACGCCGACGATCGCGAGCGCGCCCGGGGCCATCTCCGGCGCGCGCCCCTCGACCAGCTCGCGGATCTTGTTGATGAGCGCCTGGGTCTCGAAGGGCTTCTGGACGTGCGCGTCGGCGCGGGCCGCCGCCGCGCGCGCCTCGTCGAACGCCTCGAAGGTCCCCGCGAGGAGGACGACCGGCACCGCCGCGAGGAGCGGATCGGCCTTGATCGCCTCGCAGGTCTCGTACCCGCTCCCGCCGGGCATGACCGCGTCGAGCAGGACCACGTCGGGGCGCGCCGCGCGCGCCGCCGCCAGCGCCTCGGCGCCGCTCGCGACCGCGGTGACGGCGTAGTCCTCCTTCGCGAACGTGATCTCGACCATCTTCCGGATGGTCTTCGAGTCGTCCGCGAGGAGCAGCGTCTTGGGCATGAGCGGTCCCTGGAGCAGGTCGGGTGGGGGGGTCTCTTCAAGTACCGCCGCCATCGGACGAGTGTCAAGGTTTCCGGGGTCTTACAACGAGCCCGGGGCGCGATCGCGCCGGGGGCGCGCCGGTCACCCGGCGCCGAAGAGGGCGTCCCACGGCGGGCGGAGGACGTCGTCGGCGGTCGCGCCCATCCCGACGCCCAGGATGCGGTCGGCGGCGACGGCGACGCCGGCTCCCCCGGCGTCGACGAGGAGGAGGTGCCGGGGATGGACGGTCGCGGGGAGGCCGTAGAGCACCCCCACGTCGACGACCGGGTGGAGCGCCCGCCCGTGGTAGAGCAGCCCGCGGTGCGAGGGGGGGGTGAGCGGGACGAGGGCGAGCTCCGCCGACTCGATCACCTGCCCGAGGAGGGAGAGCGGGACCCCGAAGGTGAGGTCGCCCCGCGAGAAGCGCAGCTCCCGCTCCAGCCAGGGGCCGAGGGACGGCGGCTCGCCGGCGAGCTCGACGGCCGGCTCGATCGGCGCGAAGCCGAGCGCGGCCACCGCCAGCTCGAGCGCCACCCGCCCGCCCACCACGAGCGCGCCGGCGAACGGGGACGGCTGCGGCAGCAGCGTGTGCGCCGGGAGGTTGAACGCCTCCGCGCCGGCGAGATCGGCGAGGCCGTGGAGCGCGTCGACCCGGAGCGCGCAGCGCGGCGTGGCCTCGGTGACCAGGGCATAGCGCGCGCCGCCCGCCGGGAGGCCGAGCACCGAGGAGAGGTAGGCGGAGGGGACGACCTCGCCCCGCGTCCGCACGTCGCCGTCCCCGGGCCCGACCTCGACGATCTCCCGGACCTGGGAGAGCCGCAGCGCCAGCCGGACGCCGCCGGTGGAGAAGAGGAGCGCCAGCTGGTCGGCCGGGAGAGCGGGCACCTGGCCATGATATACCTCGCCTCGAATGGCCCACGCGGTCCTCCTCGTCGACGACGAGCGCTTCGCGCGGACGGTGTACGCCGACTACCTGCGGGCCGCGGGCTTCGAGGTCGAGGTGGCCGCCGACGCCGAGGCCGCGCTCCTGCTCCTGGGGCGCCGCCGCTTCGACGTCCTGCTCACCGACATCATCCTCCCCGGCTCCTCGGGGCTCGACCTCCTGTCGAGCGCGAAGCAGATCGACCCGAACCTCGAGGTGGTGGTGATCACCGCGCTCGACAAGGTGGACCCCGCCGTCCGGGCGATGAAGTCCGGCGCCTCCGACTACCTGGTGAAGCCGGTCACCCCCGAGGCGCTCCAGCACGCGGTCCAGCGCTCGATCGCCACCCGGGCGATGCTGGCCGAGAACATGGTGCTGCGCGCCCACCTCAAGCTCTTCGAGACCTGCCAGCGGCTCGCCGCGACCCTCGATCGCGACCGGCTCGTCCCCATGGCGCTCGGCGCGCTCACCGCCGAGTGCGGGGCGAGCGCCGGCCTCCTCGCCGAGGTGGCGACCGACGGGAGCTGGCTGCTCTCCGGCGCCCGCGGGCTCGCCGATCCGGAGGCGACGGCGGCGCTCGCCGCGGTCGCCGACGCGCTCGCCGGGCTCGGGCCGGCCGCCCCCGCGGAGGTCCAGCTCCCCGGCGCGGGCGGGGCGCGGCTCGCCCTCTGCCTGCCGGTGAGCGACGAGGCCGGGCTCCTCGGCGCCGGGGTGGTGCTGCTCGCCGAGCCCATCGCGGCCGAGCGGCGCGCGAGCGCCGCCTTCCTCTGCCGCCACCTGGGGCTGTCGCTGCGGAACCTGGGCCGCCTCCGCCAGGTCGAGCACCTCGCCTACCTCGACGACCTGACCCACCTCTACAACACCCGCTTCCTCGACGTGGTCCTCGACCGGGAGATGGCCGGGGGGCGCCCCTTCACCCTGCTCTTCCTCGACCTCGACCACTTCAAGGACGTGAACGACCGGCACGGCCACCTCGCCGGCTCGCGCCTGCTCGTCGAGGTGGCGCGGGTGCTCCGATCGTGCGTGCGGGACGAGGACGTCCTGGTGCGGTACGGCGGCGACGAGTACGTCGCCCTCCTCGCCGGCATCGACTCCGGCGGAGGGCTCAAGGTGGCGGAGCGGATCCGCCGGGCGATCGAGGACCACCGCTTCCTCGCGCAGGAGGCCGCCCCGGTCCGGATCACCGCGTCGATCGGGCTCGCCAGCCACCCCGAGCACGCCGGGACCAAGGCCGAGCTCCTGGACCTCGCCGACCGGGCGATGTACCGGGGGAAGCGGACGACCCGCAACGTCGTCTACATGGCCTCCCACGATCTGCCGCCGTCGCGCGAGCGCTGACGCGCCCCCGCCCCCGCCGGTCAGTAGTCGCCGTCGTCGTCGCCCATCCCCCCGCCGGGCGCCGGCTCCGGCGCGCGGGGGCGCTCGGCGATCGCCACCTCGGTGGTGAGGAGCAGGCCGGCGACGCTGGCGGCGTTCTCCAGGGCGGCCCGCGAGACCTTCGCCGGGTCGAGGATCCCGGCCGCGGCGAGGTCCTCGAAGCGCCCGGCCGCCGCGTTGAACCCCTGGGCCCCCGCCGCCGCCCGGATCCGCTCCAGGACGATCGCGCCGTCCCAGCCGGCGTTCTCCGCGATCCGCCGCGCCGGCAGCTCGAGCGCCCGCCGGACGACGTCGATCCCGGCCACCTCCTCCGGGGGCGCCGCGGCCCGGACCGCGTCGAGCGCCCCGAGGGCGCGCAGGTAGGCCACGCCGCCGCCGGGGACCACCCCCTCCTCCACGGCGGCGCGGGTCGCGTGGACCGCGTCGTCCGCCCGGGCCTTGCGCTCCTTGAGCTCGAGCTCGGTCGGCGCGCCGATCCGGATCACCGCCACCCCGCCGGCGAGGTGCGCCAGCCGCTCCTGGAGCTTCTCGCGATCGTAGTCGGAGGTGGTGTCGGCGATCTGGGCGCGGAGCTGGCGGGCCCGGGCCTCGACGTCGGCCTTCGCGCCCGCGCCGCCCACCACCGTGGTGGCGTCCCGGTCGACCAGCACCCGGCGCGCCCGCCCGAGCTGCGCCAGCCCGACCTGCTCGACCGTCAGCCCCAGCTCCTCGGACACCACCGCACCGCCGGTGAGGACCGCCAGGTCGCCGAGCAGCTCCTTGCGCCGGTCGCCGTAGCCCGGGGCCTTCACCGCGCAGGCCGGGAGGGCGCCCTGGAGCTTGTTCACCACCAGGGCGGCGAGCGCCTCCCCCTCCACCTCCTCGGCCACCACCAGGAGCGGCTTCCCGGCGCCGGCCACCGCCTCGAGGATCGGCACGAGGTCGGCCATCGCCGAGAGCTTGCGGTCGACCAGGAGGAGGTAGGGCTCCTCGAGGACGACCTCCATCCGCTCGAGGTCGGTGACGAAGGAGGCCGAGAGGTAGCCGCGGTCGAACCGCATCCCCTCGACCACCTCCAGTGTGGTCTCGAGCCCCTTCGCCTCCTCGACGGTGATGACCCCCTCGGCGCCGACCTTCTCCATCGCGTCGGCGATGATCTCGCCGATGGCGGCGTCGCCGTTCGCGGAGATCGCCCCGACCTGGGCGATCCCGGCGCGGCCGTGGGTCGGGGTCGCGAGCGCGCGGAGCCGGGCCACCACCGCGGCGACCGCGCGGTCGATCCCCCGCTTGAGCGCCATCGGATCGTGCCCCGCGGCCACCAGCTTCAGCCCCTCGTCGACGAGGGCGCGGGCGAGCAGCGTGGCGGTGGTCGTGCCGTCGCCGGCCTCGTCGGAGGTCCTGGCCGCGACCTCCCGCACCAGCTGGGCCCCCAGGTTCTCGAGCCGCCCCTCGAGCTCGATCTCCTTCGCCACCGAGGCGCCGTCCTTGGTGACCAGGGGCGCACCGAAGGAGCGCTCGATCGCGACCGTCCGCCCCGCCGGGCCGAGGGTGACCGCGACGGCGTCGGCGAGCGCGTGGACGCCGCGCAGGATCGCCTCGCGCGCCGCCTGGTGGAAGACGAGATCCTTCGCTGGCATGGTGTCCCTCCCGGGCGCGACGGCGGCTCGCCCGACAGCGTAACGGCGGGGGCCGCTCCGTCAAGCGACCGCTCCGCGCGCCCCCCGGCCGGTGCCCGCCCGGTCGCGGGGCGCGCCGGCGCAGGATCGTCCGGAATGTTGACCGGTTGCGCCCGATATCGGATCGTCCGGCCACATGCCGACGGTCATCGAGTCGACGGAGCTCCTGCAGGTCCTCGCCGAGGCGGACGAGATCGCCCGGAGCGTCCAGCAGCCCCTCACCAGCGCCCACCAGCTGCTCGCCTTCTTCACCGTCCCGAACCGCGCCGAGCTGCTGCTGCGCGAGCGCGGGGTGGACGAGGACCGGATCCTGGGGGTCATGGCGGGGAAGCCGCGCGAGCCCGAGGCGATCGAGCGCGAGCTCCGCGAGCGTGCCCGCGAGGTGGCCGAGGGGGTCGGCGCCTCCGAGATCGACTGCCTCCACCTCCTCATCGCCATGAGCCGCGTCCGCGCGAGCGCCGCCCACCAGCTCCTCGTGGCCTGCGGGCTGCCGGTCGCGCAGCTGCGGAACGTGGCCCTCTCCTACTTCACCGCGCGGATGCCGCGCCGGCTCGCGGCCTTCCAGCCGGCCCGGGTCGCCTCCCCCGCCGCCCCGGCGGCGGCGCCGGGGGGCTCGCCGCGGCGC
>JAJXSQ010000200.1 GCA_021784495.1 Myxococcales bacterium
CGTGGACGCGCTCGTCAGCGCGCTCCACGGGAAGGTCCGCGGCGAGAAGCCGATCACCGCTGAGCGGGCCCGCCGCCGGCGGCGGTGAGCGGGGGCGCCGCCGGTGCGGCGCCGCTACAGCGCCGCTACAGCGCCGCCCGGCGCGGCCGCGCCCCGGCGCCGCGCAGGGCGACCGGCTCGGCGTCGAGCCGCGCGCGGAGCGGGGCGATCGCCGCGCGGTAGGCGTCGAGCCACTCCCTCCGCACGGGCGCGTCGCGGGGGAGCTTCAGCTTCGCCGGATCCACGAAGACCCCGCCGCGGAGGACCGCGAAGTGGAGGTGCGGGCCGGTCGAGAGGCCGGTCGAGCCGACCAGGCCGATGACCTGCTTCTGGGCGACGGCGCGGCCGGCAGCGACCTTCACCACCGAGAGGTGGCAGTAGAGCGTCTCGATGCCGTTCCGGTGGCGGAGGGTGACCGAGTTCCCGCAGCCGCCGTTCCAGCCGGCCTGCCGGACCACGCCGTCGCCGACCGCCCAGACCGGGGTGCCGGGCGGCGCCCCGTAGTCGATCCCGAGGTGGGCCTGGCGGAAGCCGAGGAGCGGGTGGAGCCGGTTCCCGAAGCCGGAGGTCACGTGGACGTACGGGAGCGGCGCCTTCAGGAACCCGCGCCGGGCGCTCTGGCCGTCGTCGTCGTAGTAGCTCGTCCGCCCGTCGGGGGCGGTCCAGCGGAAGAGCCGGTGGTGCCCGGCGGCGACCCCCTGGTAGTCGGCCGCCAGCACCTCGCCGTAGCGCAGGAAGCTGCCGTCCGCGTCCACCTTCTCGACGAGGAGCGCGAGCCGGTCGCCGCGCCGGACGTCGAGGTAGAAGTCGACGTCCCAGGCCAGGACGTCGGCGGCGAGCACCGCCAGCACCTGCTCCTCGTGGGCGCGGTGGAGGGCCTCGGCGAGCGACCGCTCGATGGTGACCACCACCCGGACCGCGGTGGTGGAGAGCACCACCGGACGCGCGCGAGCGGCGAGGGTCCCGTCGCGCCCGCGCTCGACGAGCCACTCGTCGGCGCGATCCCGTCGGTAGGTCAGCCGCGTGAAGGGGCGCCCCCCGGTGGGCCGCTCGAGGAGGATCTGGTCGCCGGAGCGCGCCGAGCGCGGCGGGACGAGCGGCCGGAGCGCGGCGATGGCCGCGCCCGCGTCGCTCGCGGTGAGGCCGAGGCGCGCCAGGGCCTGCCCGATCGTCTGGCCTCGCTCGATCCGGACCGCGATCGTTTCGTCGCGCTCGGGCGGAGGGGCCGGGGCCGGGGCCACCGGCGCGGCGCCGACCGGGGAGGGGGGCGTCGCGGCGACGGGCTGGGCGGGGGCGGGGCGGTGGCTCCAGGCCCAGGCGCCGGCGGTCGAGCCCCCGGCGAGCGCCAACAGCGCCAGCGCCGGTAGGACGCGGGCGGCGAGCGGCGGGCGGCGGCGGTCGTCGTCGGCGAGCCGTTCCATCGGCGCGGCAACCTAGCACGCGCGGCGCGGGGGCAGAAGCGGGCCGGGGCCTCCCCGGACCCTGGCCCGGGGCGATCCGCCCGGGCGCCCGGGCGGCGCTCCCCGGGAAATCGTCGTCCGCCGCGCCGCGGGGCTTGGCAGCGGGCTCGTCATCGAGTAGGTTGCGCCTCCCCGCGACGTTTCCGGGGTGGTCCGAGCCGGGTGGACGGAGCTGGCTTGACACCGGAAGGCGCATCCGTATAATTCGCCGCCCTGAATCCCGGGTGGTCTACAGAGGCCCACGGCGGTGCGGTGGGCGTTCTCGCTGAGGAAAGAGCTCGTTCGATGCCGACGATCAGTCAGCTCGTGCGCCAGGGGCGCGAGAAGCTCGCGGTCAAGAAGAAGGCCCCGGCCCTCCGGGAGTCGCCGCAGAAGCGCGGCGTCTGCACGCGCGTCTACACCACCACGCCGAAGAAGCCGAACTCGGCCCTCCGGAAGGTCGCCCGCGTCCGCCTCACCAACGGCTTCGAGGTGACGAGCTACATCCCCGGCGTCGGACACAACCTCCAGGAGCACTCGGTGGTGCTCATCCGCGGCGGCCGCGTCAAGGACCTCCCGGGCGTCCGCTACCACATCGTCCGGGGCACCCTCGACGCGGTCGGCGTCCAGGGCCGCAAGCAGAGCCGCTCCAAGTACGGCGCCAAGCGCCCCAGCTAGCCAAAGGTCAGGTTCTTCGATGCCTCGTCGTCGCGAAGTCGAGAAGCGGAAGATCCTGCCGGATCCGAAGTTCCAGGACCGGCTGGTCGCCAAGTTCATCAACGACCTCATGCGCCGCGGCAAGAAGTCCACCGCCGAGCAGATCATCTACGGCGCGTTCACCCAGGTCGAGGCGAAGCTCAAGGACGACCCGCTCAAGGTCTTCAAGAAGGCGCTCGACAACGTGAAGCCGGTGGTCGAGGTCAAGAGCCGCCGGGTCGGCGGCGCGACCTACCAGGTCCCGGTGGAGGTCCGCCAGGATCGCCGCGTCGCCCTGGCGATGCGCTGGCTCATCGAGTACTCTCGCGCCCGCGGCGAGAAGACGATGACCGAGAAGCTCGCCGGCGAGATCATGGACGCCGCCAGCAACCGCGGCAACGCCGTCAAGAAGCGCGAGGACACGCACAAGATGGCCGAGGCCAACAAGGCCTTCGCCCATTACCGGTGGTGAGGATCCAGGAGAGGTTCCCAGGAGAGCGGCCGGCGAGGCCGGCACGGTTCGAGTAGAACCCGCTCCGCTCTTTGACAGCTCGGTCAGGTCGCGAGCGCCGCCCACGGGGCGAGCTCGCCTGCGCACGCACGAAGGTCAGGACGAGAAGACATGCCCCGCACCCATCCACTCGAGCGCTACCGCAACATCGGCATCATGGCGCACATCGATGCCGGCAAGACCACGACCACCGAGCGGATCCTCTTCTACACCGGCGTCACCCACAAGATCGGCGAGGTCCATGAGGGCACCACCGTCATGGACTGGATGGAGCAGGAGCGCGAGCGCGGCATCACCATCACCTCCGCCGCGACGACCTGCCCCTGGCGCGATCACCGCATCAACATCATCGACACCCCCGGCCACGTCGACTTCACCATCGAGGTGGAGCGCTCGCTCCGCGTGCTCGACGGCGCCGTCGCCGTCTTCGACGCGGTGAACGGGGTCGAGCCGCAGTCGGAGACCGTCTGGCGGCAGGCCGACAAGTACAAGGTCCCCCGCGTCTGCTTCATCAACAAGATGGACCGGGTCGGCGCCGACTTCTTCATGTCGGTCGGCACCATCTCCGAGAAGCTCGGGGCCAAGCCGCTCCCCATCCAGCTGCCCATCGGCGCCGAGGACAAGTTCCGCGGCATGATCGACCTCGTCAAGATGAAGGCGATCACCTTCGACGACGAGACGATGGGGGCGCGGTACCAGGAGGCGGAGATCCCCGACGGGCTCGCCGAGCAGGCCCGCGAGTACCGCGCCGCGCTCGAGGAGGCGGTCGCCGAGATCGACGACGCGCTCATGGCCAAGTACCTCGACGGCCACGCGCTCACCGGCGAGGAGGTCATGCGGGGGCTCCGCAAGGGCACCTGCGAGATGCGCTTCTTCCCCGTCATCTGCGGGACCGCCTTCAAGAACAAGGGCGTCCAGCAGATCCTCGACGCGGTCGTCGACTACCTGCCGAGCCCGCTCGACAAGCCCCCGGTCTCCGGCGTGGACATGAAGAACGTGGAGGTCATCCGCGAGACCTCCGACGGCGCCCCGTTCAGCGCCCTGGCGTTCAAGCTGATGAACGACCCGTTCGTCGGGAACCTGACCTTCTTCCGCGTCTACTCGGGCAAGCTCGAGGCCGGGTCCTACGTCTACAACGCGACCAAGGACAAGAAGGAGCGCATCTCCCGCATCCTCCAGATGCACGCCAACAAGCGCGAGGAGATCAAGGAGGTCTACGCCGGCGACATCGCCGCCGCGGTCGGCCTCCGGACCACCACCACCGGCGACACGCTCTGCGACGAGGAGAAGGCCGTCATCCTCGAGCGGATGGAGTTCCCGGAGCCGGTGATCTTCGTCGCCGTCGAGCCCAAGTCGAAGGCCGACCAGGACAAGATGGGCGTCGCCCTGCAGCGCCTCCAGATGGAGGATCCGTCGTTCCGGGTCCGCAGCGACGAGGAGACCGGCCAGACCATCATGGGCGGCATGGGCGAGCTCCACCTCGAGATCCTCGTGGACCGCATGCTCCGCGAGTTCAAGGTCGAGGCGAACGTCGGCAAGCCCCAGGTCGCCTACCGCGAGACCATCACCCGGACGGTCGAGTCCGAGGGCAAGTACGTCCGCCAGACCGGCGGCCGCGGCCAGTACGGCCACTGCTGGCTCCGCCTCATCCCCCAGGAGCCGGGCAAGGGCTTCGAGTTCGACAACGTGATCGTGGGCGGCTCGATCCCCAAGGAGTTCATCAACCCCATCGAGAAGGGCATCGTCGAGGCGATGGAGGGCGGCGTCCTCGCCGGCTACCCGATGGTGGACCTCAAGGTCGAGGTCTTCGACGGCAGCTACCACGACGTCGACTCCTCCGAGATGGCCTTCAAGATCGCCGGCTCGATGGGCTTCAAGGAGGGCGCCGGCCGCGCCGGCCCCGTCCTGCTCGAGCCGATCATGAAGGTCGAGGTGGTCACCCCGGACGAGTTCATGGGCGACGTCATCGGCGACCTCAACAGCCGCCGCGGGAAGATCCAGGGGATGAACCCGCGCAGCGGCGTCCAGGCGATCGACGCCCAGGTGCCCCTCGCCCAGATGTTCGGCTACGCGACCGACCTCCGGTCCAAGACCCAGGGGCGGGCCACCTACTCGATGCACTTCTCGCACTACGCCCAGGTCCCGGCGAGCATCGCCGAGACCATCGTGAGCAAGGCCAAGGGCACGGCGACCGCCGGCCGTTAGCCATCCGAGACCGCGCACCCCAGGAAGGAGACCAGACCATGGCCAAGGAGAAGTTCGAGCGAAGCAAGCCGCACGTGAACGTGGGGACGATCGGGCACGTGGATCACGGCAAGACGACGCTGACGGCGGCGATCACGAAGGTGCTGGCGTCGAAGGGCA
>JAJXSQ010000201.1 GCA_021784495.1 Myxococcales bacterium
GGCCGCCCCCGCGCGCCCGGCCCCCTCCCCGGCCGGCGGCCGCGGCGGCGCCGGCACCGACCGGCTCTCCGGCGTCCTCTCCCGGATGCGCCACGAGATCGCCGCCGGGAGCCCGGACGGCGACGCCGCCGGGGACGCCGCCGACGCCGCCGAGGGGGACCGGTACCTCGCGCTGGTGGTCCGGCAGCTCCGCCAGAGCTACCGGCTGCCGGCCACCATCTCCGACCGGGAGCGGCTCTACCTCCAGGGCACGGTGGTCCTCCACGTCGACCCGGACGGCCGGATCCTGCGCCACGAGTTCGAGAAGCGGAGCGGCAACCCGGCCTTCGACGACGCCCTGGAGCGGGCGCTCGACGAGGCCCGGCTCCCCCCGCCCCCCGCCGCGCTGCGCGACCTCTACCTCCGCACCGGCCTCGAGGTGGTCTTCAAGATCTGACCCGCACCGCGAAGGGATCCCATGCACCGTCCGTCCCCGTCCCGCCTCCTCGCCGCCGGCGCCGCCCTCGGCCTCGCCCTCGCCGCCGGGCCGGCGCGCGCCGATCGCCCGACCGTGGTGGTCGACGCCCCCGACTTCCGGCCGCTCCCCCTGGCGGTCGCCCCGTTCCTGTCGGCCGGCGAGCCGGCCGCCGCCGGCGCCGCCGTCGACCTGCTCCGCCGCGACCTGGCGCTCTCCGGCCTCTTCGAGCTGCTCGACCCGCGGAGCTTCCTCGCCGACCCCGGCGAGGGGCTGGCGGCGGGGGCGATCGCCTTCGGCCGCTGGACCGACGTGGGGGCCGACGGCCTGGTGAAGGCCCAGCTCGGCCGCGACGCCGCCGGGCTCACCGCCGAGCTGCGGGTGTACGACGTCCGCGCGGCGCGCGAGGTGCTCTCCCGGCACCTCTCGGCCCCGGACGCGCGGGGGCTGGCCCACGCGATGGCCGACGAGATCGTCCGGCTCTACACCGGCGAGCCGGGGATCTTCCGGACCCGGATCGCCGCCGTCCGGACGGTGCCGGAGGGGCGGCAGCTCGTCGTCGCCGACGCCGACGGCGGCGATCTCCAGATCCTGCTCACCGAGCGCGCGCTCCTCCTCATGCCGGCCTGGAGCCCGGACGGCCGGTCGATCCTGGTCACCAGCTTCCGCGGCGGCGGCCCGGAGCTCTGGATCTACCGGCTCGCCGAGCGATCCTTCCGGCGCCTCCCGACCGGCCACCAGGCGATGGGCGGCGCCTGGTCCCCGGACGGCACCCGGATCGCCTTCACCTCGATCGACGGGGGGGACACCGACGTCTGGGTCTGCCGCGCCGACGGGAGCGGCGCCCGGCGGCTCACCACCAGCTCCGCCCTCGACCTCTCGCCCGCCTGGTCGCCGGACGGCCGGCGCATCGCCTTCGTCTCCGACCGGGCCGGCACCCCGCAGATCTACGTCATGAACGCCGACGGCTCGGAGCAGCGGCGGATCACCTTCCAGGGGAACTACAACCAGACGCCCACCTGGAGCCCGCGCGGCGACCTGATCGCCTTCACCGCCCGCGACGAGCGGAAGGTCTTCGACCTCTTCGTGGTCTCGCCCGAGACCGGGAAGATCGACCGGCTCACCCAGGACCAGGGGCGGACGAACGAGGAGCCCTCCTGGGCGCCGAACGGCCGGCTCCTGGTCTTCACCAGCGACCGGAGCGGCCCGCCGTCCCTGATCGTCTCCGATCCGCGCGGCGACCGGCAGATCGGGCTGCCCGTCGGCGGCGAGCTCGCGACCCCGGCCTGGGGCCCGCTCCCGCGGGACTGACCGATGCCCGGCTCCACGCGCGTCGCCGCCATCGACGTCGGGACCAACACCGTCCTGCTCCTGGTCGCCGAGCGGCGCGGCGAACGGATCGACCCCCTCGCCGAGCGCGCCGAGATCACCCGGCTCGGCCGCGGGGTCGACGCGACCGGCCGGCTCGACCCGGCGGCCATCGCCGAGACGGTCCGGGTGCTCGCCGCCTTCGCCGCCGAGGCGCGGGCCCTCGGAGCCGCGCCGATCGCCTGCGTCGCGACCAGCGCGGCCCGCGACGCCTCGAACGGCGCGGAGTTCTTCGAGGCGGCGCGCGCCGCGGCCGGCCTGGCGCCGGCGGTGATCAGCGGCGAGGAGGAGGCGCGGCTCGTCTGGCGGAGCGCCTTCCGCGACTTCGGCGGCCCGGCCGGGCCCCCGCCCCTCCCGGCCTCGTCGGCGCTCGCGGTCCTCGACGTCGGCGGCGGCTCGACCGAGTTCACCTTCGGCGACGCCCCGGCGCCGCGCGGCCGGCGGAGCCTCCAGGTCGGCGCGGTGCGGCTCACCGAGCGCCACGTCCGCGAGGACCCGATCGGCCCCGCGACCCTGGCGACGCTCCGCGCCGCCGCCGCCGCCGCGCTCGGGCCGCTGGCCGGGTTCGGGGGGCTCGGCGAGCTGGGCGGAGCCCGCCTCGTCGGGGTGGCCGGCACCGTCACCACCCTCTCCGCGGTGGCGCAGGCGCTCCCCGCCTACGACGCCGCCCGGGTCCACGGTGCGACCCTCCGGCGCGAGGAGGTCGAGGAGCTCCTGGCGCGGCTGGCGGCGCTCCCGCTCGCCGTCCGGGCGCGCCTCCCGGGGATGGAGCCGAAGCGGGCCGACGTGATCGTCGCCGGCGCGGCGATCGTGGCCGAGGCGATGCGGCTCACCGGCTTCGACCGGCTCACCGTCTCCGACCGCGGGGTCCGCTGGGGGCTGGTCCACGACCTCCTGGAGGGCGCGGGGTAGCGCCCGCCCGGGCGGTCAGAAGAGCCCGATGGTGAAGTGGACGCCGTAGGCCCGCTCGTTCACCCGGCGATCCGGATCGAGGTTGAAGCCCAGGTCGAGCGCCGCCGGCCCGACCGGGGTCACGAAGCGGAGCCCGGCGCCGGCGTTGGGGCGGAGGGCGAGCACGTCGAAGGCGTCGGGGTTGAGCCAGAGGTTGCCGAGGTCGACGAAGAGCCCGAGCTCGAGGCTCCCGCCGAGGGACTGGCGCAGCTCCCCCTTGGCCAGGAAGAAGGCCTCGCCCCCCTCGCTCACCGGCATCACCCCGGCCGCGGTCGCCTGGCCGCGGCTGGTGCAGCCGACCCCGGAGAGGGAGCTGGCGCAGTGGTTCCCCTCGGCGGCGTAGAGGGGCCGGACGTCGGCCGGGATCATCTCCTCCTCCTCGTAGCCGCGCATCGAGTCGGCGCCGCCCAGGAAGAAGCGGCGGGGGATGATGGTGCGCGACGCCGGGTCGAGGGGGATCACCCGCCCGCCGCGGACCGAGACGGCCAGGACCAGGGTCGGATCGAGGGGGACGTAGCCGGAGACGGTCCCCTGGACCTTCACCATGTCGGTGTGGATGTCGCTCCCGGGGATGACGCCCAGGATCCGCGTCCCCCCGGTCCCCAGGGAGTGATCGAGCTCCGCGAAGCCGGTCGCGAACCAGCCGAGGCGCGGGTTGGTCGGGCTGTCGCGGAAGTCGAGGGTGAGCACCGGCCGGAAGGCCTGGAGGGTGGTGATGCCGGCGTCGAAGCGGAGCCGCTCGATGTCGATCTGGGTGAGGAAGGCCTCCTCGCCCGACTTGAGGAGGTCGTAGACCCCGAGCTCGTACTGGAGGGACAGCGAGATGCGCGCGGTGATGGGGACGTCGGCGCTGAGGATGGTCGAGACGTCGGACATCTGGTAGGCGGGGCGGCGGAGCCGCTCGGCGACGACGTCGAGCCGGCTGGCGGCCGGGAGCGGGTCGAGGTGCGGCGCGCGCAGGCCCACGTCGGCGCGCCCCTCCCAGCGGCCGTCCGGCGGCACCCCCACCAGGTCGGGCCGGAACAGGGTGAGCGGGTAGTTCACCTTGGCGGTGCCGTCGAGCTCGAGCGCCCGCCCGAGCAGGTTCGGCTCCCCGACCTCCAGGAAGGCGCGGGGGCCGTCGGCGATCGAGAAGCCGGCGCCCGGCGCCACCGTGAGCCAGGGGCGCTCGGCCAGCTCGACGACCAGGTCCTTCACCGCCTCCGGCCGCTCCGGCTCCTGGAGCCGGAGCCCGACCGACCGGAAGACCCCGAGCCCCAGGAGCGCCGCCTGGGTCCGGGAGACGGCCTCGGGGTCGTAGACCTCCCCCTCGTGGACCTCGATGGCGCGCCGGACCACGTCGTCCCGCGTCCGCACGTTCCCGGTGACGACGATCCGCCCGATCCGCACCTGCGGCCCCTCGGCGACGAGGAAGTGGACCGTGGCCCGGTGGCGGGCCGGGTCCACCTCCTCGCGAGCCTCGACCCGGGCGAAGAGGAAGCCGCGGGCGAGGTAGAGCCGGAGGATGGCGGTGCGGGTCCCCTCGACCTGGTCGGCGACCAGCGGCTGGCCGGGGGCGAGGCGGCTCTGGCGCGCCAGGTCGGCGAGCGGAACGCGGACGTTCCCCTCCCAGGCGATCGCCTCGACCAGCGTCCGCGCGCCGTCGGCGAGCCGGATGGTCAGGTCGGCCACCCCGGCGCGGGCGTCCAGCTCGGCGGTCCACCCGGCCGACGCCGCCTCGAGCCAGCCGTCGGCGCGCTCGTCGTCCACCAGCCGGGCGATCGCCCGGTCGAGCGCCCCCTCGTCGAGCACCCGGGACGGCGCCAGCGCGGGCGGGGGCACCTCGCGCGTCCGGGCGCCGGGGAAGGCGGCGGCGATCGCGCGCGCGGTCCCCGCCTCGCCCCCCTCGACGGCCGGGGGCGCGTCCTCGTCCAGGATCCGGCGGAGCTCCTCGCGCAGCCAGCCCTCGGCGCGCGCCGTCGCCCCGGGGAAGCGGACCTCCCGCAGCCCGAGGTACGGCCCCTCGTCGACGTGGAAGAGGATCCAGCGGGCCCCCCGCGCCGTCCGCTCCTCGACGTCCACCCGGGCGAGCGCGTGGCCGCGCGCGCGGTAGAAGGCGCGGAGCCGGTCGGCGGCGGCGTCGATCGCCGGGGCGTCGAGCGGGGCGTCCTCGGGCAGCCCGAGCTGCGCGCGCAGCGCCGGCTCCTCGAAGCGGCGCGCCCCCAGGATCCGCAGCTCGATCCGCGGGCCGGGCGCGACCGGGATCGCGACC
>JAJXSQ010000202.1 GCA_021784495.1 Myxococcales bacterium
CCCCGGACGCGAGCCGGGGGGCCGCCCCCGGCGAACCGGAGCGCGGCCCCTCGGCCCCGCGGCGGCGCCCCGCGGCTAGAGCAGCCCGGGCTTGCCCGCCCGCCAGCGCTCCAGCTCGGTGGTGAGCAGCGCGACGTGCTCGCGCTCCTCGGCCGCCAGCTCCCGGTAGAGCTGCTGCTCCGGGGTGCCCGTCCCGACCGCGGCGCCGCGCTCGGCGAAGAACTTCACCGCGCGCTCCTCGAAGGCGATCGCGATCCGGAAGAGGTTCGCGGGGTCCTCGGGCCGGCTGGCGATGCCCGCGTAGATCGCGGCCCGGTCGATCTGCAGGTCGCCGCCGGCCGGGATCTCGACGTGGTACCGGCGGGAGAGGGTCGCCATGTGCTCCCGCTCCATGCCGGCGAAGCGACCGAAGAGATCCTTGAGGACGGGATCGCGCGCGTCGGCGGCGGCGCGGCCGTAGAAGGCCATCCCCCCGAGCTCGATCTCGAACGCCATCCGGATCGCCTCGAGCGTGCCGGCGTCGGCGGCGCGCGTGGGGTCGGCGACCGCCAGCTTCCCGCCGCAGGCGGGGCACATCCCGTAGGGGAAGGCGAAGCCCTCGCTCACCTTGCCGCAGTCCTGGCACTTCCAGGAGAGCTGGGAGGTGGCGCAGCAGATGTACTCCTCGTCCCCCTCGATCGGCCGGTGGCACTTGGCGCAGAGGTGGCCGCCGGCGGCCACCGGGAGGGCGGTCTCCGGGCCGGTGGCGACGGCGCCGCTCGCCCCGGGGAGCGGGGTGGGCGGGACGAAGGCCTTCATGTCCTCCTCGGTGATGGGCCACCGGGTCTTGCCCGACTGCAGGTAGGCCCCGATCGACCGGGCGGCGCGCCGCCCGGCCCCCATCGCCAGGATGACGGTGGCGCCGCCGGTGACGATGTCTCCGCCGGCGAAGACGCCCTTCAGGTTGGTGGCCTGGGTCTTCCCGTCGTCGGCGACGATGTTGCCCCACTTGTTCAGGCCGATCCCCGGGGTCGACTGGGTCACGATGGGGTTCGCCTTGGTGCCGAGCGCGTAGATGACCGTGTCGCACTCGAGGTCCTTGAACTTCCCGGTCGGGTTGGGCTTGCGCCGCCCCTTCTCGTCCGGCTCGCCGAGGACCATCTCCTCGACCTTCATGCCGCGCACGCTCCCCTCGGCGTCGGTGTAGATCTCCACCGGCGCGTGGAGGAAGAAGAACTCGATCCCCTCCTCCTTGGCGTGGCGCAGCTCCTCGATGCGCGCCGGGGCCTCGGCCTCGCTGCGGCGGTAGACGCAGCGGACCGTCTGCACCCCGAGCCGCTTGGCCACCCGCAGGCAGTCCATGGCGGTGTTGCCGGCGCCGATGACCACCGCGCTCTTGCCGATGGAGACCGGGGTGTCCTGGTAGGGGAACTTGTCCCCGCCCATGAGGTTCACCCGGGTGAGGAACTCGTTCGCCGAGTAGACCTGGCCGGCGAACTCGCCGGGGATGCCCAGGAACGCCGGCGCCCCCGCGCCGACGCCGAGGAAGACCGCGTCGTAGCCCTTCTCGCCGAGGAGCTGCGGGACGGTGAAGGTCTTGCCGATGACCTTGTTGGTCTCGATCTTCACCCCCAGGTCGAGGAGCCGCTGCACCTCGCGGTCGATGATGTCCCGCGGGAGGCGGAAGGAGGGGATGCCGTAGCGGAGGACGCCGCCCACGACGTGGAGCGCCTCGTAGACGGTGACGTCGCAGCCGAACTTGACGAGGTCGGCGGCGGCGGCGAGCCCGGCGGGGCCGGAGCCGCAGACCGCCACCCGCCCGAGCTTCTGCCCGGCGGCGAAGCGCGGCGGGACGACCGGCTTCGGGTGCGCGTGGTCGCCGACGAAGCGCTCGAGCCGGCCGATGCCGACCGACTCGACCTTCTTGGCGATGATGCACTGCGCCTCGCACTGCGTCTCCTGCGGGCAGACGCGGCCGCAGACCGACGGGAAGATCGACGCCTCGTTGATCACCTCGAGGGCGCCGTCGACGTCGCGGACCACCAGATGGCGGATGAAGCGCGGGATGTCGATCTGGACCGGGCAGCCGGCGATGCAGGTCGGCTTCGAGCACTGGATGCAGCGCTCCGCCTCGCCGAGGGCGTCCTCGAGCGAGTAGCCGAGGTTGACCTCCTTGAAGTTGCGCGCGCGCTCGACGTGATCCCGCTCGGGCATCTTCGTCTGGTGCGGCGGGAGCTCCTTGATCTTCCGGTAGTTCCGCTTCTCCTCCTCGAAGAGCTGCTTCTCGAGGTTGCAGACGTGCGCGTAGTCCTCGGTCGCCCGGGCCTCCTGGGCCTTGAAGCGCCGCTGGCGCGCGATCAGCTCCTTGAAGTCGACCTGGTGGCCGTCGAAGTCCGGGCCGTCCACGCAGGCGAACTTCACGTCCTTGCCGACGGTGACGCGGCAGGAGCCGCACATGCCGGTCCCGTCCACCATGATCGCGTTGAGCGAGACCATCGTCTTCACGCCGAACGGGCGCGTGGTCTCCACGCAGGCGTTCATCATCGGGAGGGGCCCGATGGCGACCACCAGGTCCGGGCGATCCTTCTCGCAGATCTCCTTGAGCGCCTGGGTCACGAAGCCCGGCTTCCCGTAGGAGCCGTCGTCGGTGCAGACCACCAGGTCGTCGCAGTGGCGCCGGAACTTCTCCTCCCAGAAGACGAGCCCCTTGTTCCGGAAGCCGATGACGCCGGTCACCCGGTTCCCCGCCTCCTTGAAGCCGCGGAGCTGCGGGTAGACCGGGGCGACGCCGAGGCCGCCGCCGACCAGGACCACGTGGCCGATCTTGCCGATGTGCTGCGGCAGGCCGAGCGGCCCGACGAAGTCCTCGAACCGGTCGCCCTGCCGGTAGTCGTCCATCATCTGGCGCGTCGTCTTGCCGAGCGCCTGGATGACCATGGTGATGGTCCCCTTCTCCCGGTCGAAGTCGGCGACCGTGAGCGGGATCCGCTCGGCGCCGTTCCCGAGCCGCAGCATGACGAAGTGGCCTGGCTCCGCCACCCGGGCGACGTCGGGGGCCTCGACTTCCCAGAGGAACGTCGTGTCGGAAAACGCCTCGCGGCGGACGATCGTATACATCGGGGAGTGAACCCTCCGTTGGGGGGATGGGGGGAGCTGGAGTCCGGGGGGGAGTACCAATCCTCGGGGCGTGGAGTCAAGGGCGCGGCGCCGCTGGAATTGACCAGTGCGGTCGATAATTTAGAGGGCGCCGATCCCCTTGCGGGGCGCGATGCGCCGTTCAGCGCCCCGCGCGCAGCGCCCGGGCGATCTCGACCGCGACCTCGGGATCCCCCGGCGCGAGCACGAGCGCGCGCTGCAGGAGGGCCACCGCGCCGGCCGCGCGCCCGGCCGCGAGCTCGGCCCGGGCCCGATCGAGGAGCGCCTGCGCCTCGGAGGATCGCGGCGCGGCCGCGCCGCGCCACCCGGACCCGGCGCTCGCCGCCCCCGGCGCCGCAGACGGCGCAGGGGAGGCCGCCAGGTCGGCCGCCGCGAGATCGGCCCCCCGCATCTCGGCCGCCTCCGCGCGGCGGGAGCCGAGCGGAGGGGGAGGCGGCGCCGGGCTCCCGCTCCGGGGCGACACGGGCGCCGGGGTCGGCGCCGGCGCCGGCGTCGCCCTCGCCGAGCGGCGCAGCGGCACCGGATCCGAGGAGAAGGTCAGCCCCGCCTCGACCAGGATCGGGCGCCAGCTCTCCGGGTGGGCCGACGCGCCGCGGGAGAGGGTCAGGACCTGCCGGGCCAGCAGGCCGAAGAGGGCCCGCAGCGCCCGGGGCCAGGAGGCGGCCAGCCGGTCCCGCAGCGCCCCGAGCTGCACCCCCCCGCCGACGTTGCGGATCACCTCGAGCTCGTCGGGGCTGAAGTCGACCACGAACCGCGGCGGCGGACCGAGGAAGAGCACCGCGTCGGTCGGCAGGCGCTCCGGCACGCGCCGGACCGATGCCAGCCCGGGCGTCGCCGCCACGAGCGCCTCGAACCAGCGGGCCGCCCCGGGGCGCCCCGGCTCGTCGAAGGAGACCCCCAGGCGCCAGGGCGGGACGGTGCCGATCCAGGCGACGCGTCCGGCGACGTGGAGCTCCTCCGCGACCGCCAGGCTCGCGATGGTGAGCCGGAGGGCCCGCCCCCGGGGGAGGGCGGTCGGCGCGACGAGCTGGCAGCCGTGCGGACCGATGTCCTCGGTCTCCGCCTCCCAGGAGCCCTCCGGCGCCTCGATCTGGGCGATGCAGCGGGAGAGCGCGCGCGGCGCACGGCGCGGGTTGAGGACGAAGTCTGCCATCCGCTCGCATGGTACGCCAGGTGCGCGCCGATCGCCTCCCGCCCGGCGGCTCCCGGGCTATCCTGCGCCCGTGGACCTCCCCCTGCCCCACCGCCCCGCCCCCCTCCGCTGGCTCGCCGAGGCCCCGGTCTCGGCCGCCATCGTCGCCGCCGAGGTCCTCTACCAGGCGCTCGTGGCCTGGCGGCTCGGCGACGCGACGACCGTCGGGGTGCTGGTCCGGGCCGGCGCCCTCGAGCGCTCGCGCGTCTGGAGCGGGGAGTGGTGGCGGCTGGCGAGCGCGATCTTCCTCCACGTCGGCTGGATCCACCTGGCGTGGAACGCCGCCTTCGGCCTCGGCTGGTGCCGGGTGGTGGAGCGCTCGATCGGCGCGGCGCGCTTCCTCGGGCTCTACCTCGCCGCCGGGATCGCCGCCTCGGCGGTGTCGCTCGCCGTCCAGGACGTGCCCTCGGCGGGCGCCTCCGGCGCGCTCTTCGGGATGGTCGGCGCGGCGCTCGCCCTCCACCGCCGCCGCCTCGGCTCGTGGCGCCTCTTCGCGCGGAGCGGCGCGACCCGGCAGGTGGTGCTCTCGCTCGCGATCTGGACCGCGGTCGTCGTCGGCGCCCACCTCCCGGTCGACCACGCCGCGCACGCCGGCGGGCTGGTGGCCGGCGCGGTCGGCGCCTGGCTGCTGACGCGCTCGCCGCCGCGCAGCGCGCGGCCGTGGCTGGCGGCGACCGCGGCGCTC
>JAJXSQ010000203.1 GCA_021784495.1 Myxococcales bacterium
CGGTGGACGCGAGCCCGTCCCAGATCGAGGCCGCCCGGGCGGCGGCGGTGGCGGCGGCGCGGGCGCTGGAGAGCGCGCGGACCGCCCGCGCCTTCGCCGACGTGGTCGCGCCCCACGCCGGGGTGGTGGCCTCCCGCCTGGTCGAGCCGGGCGACCTCGCGGCGCCCGGCAGGCCGCTCTTCGCGCTCCAGGTCGCCCGGCCGGCGCGCCTCCTCTCCCGGCTCTCCCAGGGCGATCTGGCCGCGATCGCCCCCGGGGCGCCGGTCACCTTCACCGTCGGCGCGCGCGAGGTGGCCGGGCGGGTCGCCCGGATCTACCCCGCGCTCGACGCCGCGCGGCTCGGCAGCGTCGAGACGGTCCTCCCCGAGGCGCCGTTCGGCCTCCCCCCCGGCGCCGTGATCGCGGCCCGCTACGAGGGGCGGGCGGCCACCGGCCTGGTGGCGCCGGCCCTCGCCCTCCTCGACGGCCTCGACGAGACCCTGGTGGTCCGCGTCCGCGACGGGCGCGCCGAGCCGGTCGCGGTCGAGGTGCTCGCCCGGAACGAGCGCGAGGCGGTGGTCCGGGGGGCGCTGGCCTCGGGGGACCTGGTGGTCACCGGGCTCCCGAGCGAGCTCGTCTCGCTCACCGCGGGGACGCCGCTCCGCCCGGTCGCGGCGCCGCCCGCCGGGGGGCCGGCCCTCCGCGCGGCGTCGGGGGAGCGGCCGTGAGCCTCGTGGCGCGCTACGTCCGCCGGCCGCACCTCCTCCTGTCGGTGGTGCTCCTGCTGTCGGTGGTCGGGCTGGTCGGCTACTTCCGGATGCCGGTCAACCTCTTCCCGGACAGCGAGCGGCCGCAGATCGCGGTGGTCACGGTCTGGCGCGGCGCCTCGGCCGACGACGTCTCCGCCGAGGTGAGCCGGGTGATCGAGAAGCGGCTCAAGGGGCTCGACCTCGTCCGGCGGGTGACCTCCACCTCGACCGACGAGGTCTCGGTGGTCAGCGCCGAGTTCGAGTACGACGAGGGGCTCGTCTCGGCCGCGACCGACGTGCGGAGCGCGCTCGACGAGATCCGCCCGTCGCTCCCCGCCGACCTCCGCCCGTTCCAGCTCTTCAAGATCTCCTCGGCCACGCCGGCGGTGCTCACGCTGTCCCTCCGGCCGCGGCCCGGCTCGCACCTCGATCTGGCGATGGTCCGGCGGCTCGCCGACGACCCGATCAAGGAGCGGCTCCTCCGGCTGCCGGAGATCGGCAACGTCGAGGTCTTCGGCGGCTACCAGTCGGTGATCCGGGTCACGCTCGATCCCGACCGGCTCCAGGCCTTCCGCCTCTCGCCGGGCCAGGTCGCCGGCGCGCTCGCCGGGCTCAACCGCGAGGCGCCGGAGGGGCTGGTGGTCGCCGGCGGGCGCCAGCTCCTGCTGCGGAACGCCGGCGCGCTCCGCTCGCTGGAGGACGTCCGGCGGACGGTGGTGAGCCCGGGGCCGGGGGCACCGGTCTACCTGGCCGACGTGGCCACCGTCGCGCCGGGGATCCAGGAGCGGCTCTCCGCCTTCCACGGCGACGGGCGGCCGGCCATCGGCCTCAACGTCCAGCGGCCGCTCTCCGGCCACGCGCTCCCGACGATCCGGGCGGTGCTCGGGGCGCTCCCGGCGCTCGAGCGCGACTACCCCGGCCTGGCCGTGGAGATCGCCGACACCCAGGGCGAGCTGATCGAGAAGAGCGTCGGCAACATGGCCGACGCGCTCCGCGACGCGATCCTCATGACGGCCGTCGTCATCTTCCTCTTCCTCGCCGACGTGCGCGGGATGCTCCTGGCGGCGATCTCCATCCCCTTCACCTACCTCGTCACCTTCGCCTTCCTGTGGCTCCTCGGCTTCGAGCTGAACATGGTGACGCTCACCGGGGTCATCCTGGGGGTCGGGATGCTCCTCGACGACGCCATCGTCGTGCTGGAGAACATCGAGCGCCACCACCGGCGGCTCGGCGAGGACCTGCGCGACGCCGTCGTCGGCGGCACCGAGGAGGTGATGCTGGCCATCCTCTCCGGCACCTACGCGACGGTGGTGGTGCTGGTCCCCATCGTCTTCATCGGCGGCTTCGTCCAGACGGTCCTCCGCCCGCTCAGCCTCACCCTCTCCATCGCCCTGCTCGCCTCCTACGTGGTCTCGGTGACCATCCTCCCGATCCTGGCGCCGGTGATCCTGCGGCTCGGGGGACGGACCGAGCGCTGGGGCTGGGAGCGGGCCCTCGACCGGTTCGTGTCCGGGCGGGTGCTCGGGCCGATCCAGGAGTTCTTCGCGGGCGCCCTGCGCGTCGCGCTCCGCCGGCCGCTCGTCTTCATCGTCCCGGCGCTGATGATGATGGCGCTCGCCGGGAGGGTGATCCTGCCGCTCGCCGGCCGGGACCTCATGCCGCCGATGGACACCGGCATCTTCCGGATCACCTTCGAGGCCTTCCCCAACACCTCCCTGGCCGCCAGCGAGGCGCTCCTCTCCGAGGCCGAGCGGATCGTCTGGGAGCAGCCGGGCGTGGTCCGCACCTCGGCCACCCTCGGCTCGGAGCCGGGGGTGCTCTCCTTCGGCTCCGGGCGCAACCCCCAGCAGGCCTTCGTCACCGTCCACCTGGTCGATCGCTTCCACCGCCACCAGGACCTCTGGACGATCGAGGACGCGGTGCAGCGCCGGCTGCGGGAGCTCCCCGGGATCCGCTACCCGGCCGTCTTCGACTACGGGGCGACGCCGCTCTCGACCATCCGCTCGACCGTCGACGTCATGATCTCCGGACCGGATCCCGCCGTCCTCGACCGGCTCGCCGGCGAGGTGGAGGGGCGGCTCCGCCACGCCGGCGGCCTCCGGTCGCTCGTCCGCACCTGGACGCTCGACCGGCAGGAGCTGCACCTCCTGCCGGCGCCCGCCTCGCTCAGCCTCTCCGGCGTGGACCTCGCGTCGGTGTCGGCGCAGGTCGGCGGCCAGGTCCAGGGGGGGCCGGCGACCCTCTTCCGCGTGCCGCAGCAGGACTCGATCCCGATCTGGCTCCAGGCCGGCGGCGACCGGCGCGCCGGACCGCCGACCCTGGCCACGCTGCCGGTCCTCACCGCCTCCGGCCCCGTCCCGCTCTCGGCCCTCGGCGCGATCTCGGCGGCGGCGGTCCCGACCCTCCACACCCGCCAGGACCTCTCCGAGACGGTCGACGTCCTCGGCTACCGGGGGACGGCGGCGGTGACCCACGTGCGCGAGAACGTGGCGCGCGCGCTCGCCGGGCTCGAGCTCCCGCCGGGCTACGCCTGGCGCGACGAGGGGGAGGGGAAGGCGATGGACGAGTCCTTCGCCGCCCTGCTCGGCGCGCTCGGGCTGGGGCTCGTCCTCCTCTACTTCTCGCTCGTCCCCGCCTTCCGGTCCTTCCTGCACCCGGTGACGATCATGGTCGCCATCCCGCTCGGGGTCGTCGGCGCCGCCTGGGCGATGCTCGCCACCGGCAAGCACGGCTGCATGCCGTCCTTCATGGGGATGATCCTGCTCGCCGGGATCGTCGTGAAGAACAGCATCCTGCTCATCGACTTCATCCAGGAGGCGCGCGCCCGCGGCACCCCGGTCGAGGAGGCGCTCGTGGAGTCGGTCCGGGTCCGGACCCGGCCCATCCTCATGACCGCCGCCGGCACCGCGGTGGGGATGCTCCCCATCGCGCTGGAGTGGGCCATCGGACTCGAGCGGCTCTCGCCGCTCGCGGTGGTGGCCATCGGCGGGCTGGTCGTCTCGACCTTCCTGACGCTGATCTACGTGCCGCTGATCTACGGCCTCTTCGAGCGGGCCAGGGTCCGGCTCGGCGGGCGCTCCGCGGGCCCGGCGGACGCCCCCGCGCCGGTGGCCGGGCCGGGCTAGGAGCTCGGCCAGGAGCGCTCGCCGGCGCGCCGCGGCCGGGTCAGCGGGCCGCCCCGGCGGTCCGGCGCAGCGCCTCCGCGTCGAGCACCTGGAGGCGCCGCGGGCCGAGCCGGTGGAGCACCCCCGCCGCGACCAGCCGGGTGAGGGCGCGCGACAGGCTCTCCGGCGCGACGCCGATGGCCGCCGCGAACTCGCGCGCGCGCACCGGGAGCTCGACGACGGCGACCGGCCCGGCCGCGTTCGGCGGCAGCAGGGGGACGAGCGCCGCCGCCACCCGGGGCAGCACCTCCGGCACCGAGCCGCGCTCGATCCGGTCGAACGCCTCGCGCAGCCGCGTCGCGAGCAGCCGCACGAGCGCGAGCGCCACCGCCGGGTCGCGCGCGAAGGCGCCCTGGAGGTCGTCGCGGGAGACGACCAGCGCCTCGGCCCGCGCGAGCGCCTGGGCGCCGGCCGGGTAGGGCCGCCCGTCGAGGAAGGGCATGAAGCCGAAGACGTCCCCGGGACCGAACAGGTAGAGGGTGACCGCGGCCCCGCCCGGCAGGAGGCGGAAGGCCTTCACCCTCCCCGCCTCGAGCGCGACCAGCATCCCCGCCTCCTCGCCCTCTCGCCAGAGGATCTCGCCGGGCGCGAAGGCGCGGCGGCGGGCGTGCGGGGCGAGGAGGGCCCGGACCTCGGAGGCGAGCCGGAGCCGCTCGGTCGGCTGGGCGGCGAGCGCGGGGGTCTTCATCCGCGGGCAGTCTACCCGGCGGCGGCGCGCGCGGCGCCCCGCGCGCCGGGCCGTCGCCACCCGCCGCGAGCTGGCCGCGCGGACCCGCGCGTTCATTTTGACCGGCCCCACCGTGCGTGCTCTCATCCCGCGCCGTGCTCGCGATCCCCGCCTGGCTGGGCCCGACCGGGCTCGCCCCGCTCGGCCTCACCCTCCTCGCCGGCCTCGCCTGGAGCCTGGGGGGCGCGGCGCTGCCCGGCGCCGGCAGGCTGGAGCGCTGGCTCGCCGGGGCGGTCCTCGCCGCCGCCCTCTCGACCGTCGGGCTGCGGCTCCTCGGCGCGGTGAGCGCGCTCACCCCGGCGGCCGGGCTCCTCGCCCTCCTCCTCTCCTGGCTCGCCGCCCGGGCGATCGCGCGCCGTCGCCGGCCGGCCGCCGCGGCGGGCGGCG
>JAJXSQ010000204.1 GCA_021784495.1 Myxococcales bacterium
GGACGCCGCGCCGGGGGGAGGAAGGCCGCCCCGGCGACCGGGTCGGCCGCGGCCAGCGCGTGCCAGGGGCCGACCGCGGGGAGGCCGCTGGCGTGCGCCAGCAGGTGACGGACGGTGATCGCCGCGCGCGCGCCCCGCGCGAGCGCGGGGAGCCAGCGCGAGGCCGGCGCGTCGAGGGTGAGCGCCCCGGCCTCGAGCGCCTGGGCGGCGAGGGAGGCGACCACGAGCGGCTTGGTGAGCGACGCGACGTCGAAGAGGTCGTCGGGGGCGAGCGGGCGGGTCGCCGCCGGCTCCCCCGGATCTCCCCCGCCGGCGGGGAGCTCGCCGTGGCAGCTCAGGTGGATCGGCTCCCCGCCCCTCCAGACGGCGGCGGCGATCGCCGGCGCGACCCCCTCCCGCCGGCCCGCCTCGAGGACGGCGAGCAGGCCGGGGAGCGCGGTCACGCCGTCGCCCCCTCGTCGAAGAGGAGGCGCGGCGGGCCCGGCTCCCCCGGCCCCGGCGCCACCAGCGTCGCCCGCGGCCCGAGCGGCAGCGCCAGGTTCCGGTCCTCGTGGCCCGCGGCCAGCCCCTCCACGGCCGGCACGCCGAGCGCGGCGATCTCGGCCCGCACCACCGCGGCGGCGGCGCCGTCGCCGTCGTCACAGCGGGTGAGCTGGCCGATCGCCACCCCGGCGAGCCGGTCGAGCGCGCCGGCGAGGCGCAGCTGGGTCAGGTACCGGTCGAGCCGGTAGGGGCGCTCGCCCACGTCCTCCAGGAAGAGGATGGCGCCCGCGAGCTCGGGCAGGTGGGGCGTGCCGCAGAGGTGCGCGAGGAGCGCGAGCGACCCGCCGAGGAGCGGCCCAGTGGCGCGCCCGGGGGTGACGACCGCGGCGGCGGCGAGGCCGGTCCCGGGCGGCGGCGCGCCGGCGTCCGGGGCGATCCCGGCGCCGCCGAGGAGGAGCCGCTCCAGGTGCAGGAGCGCGTCGGCGGGGAGGCGCCCCAGCTGGGTGACCACCGGACCGTGGAGGGTCGCGAGCCCGGCGCGGTTCAGGTGCGCGTGGATCGCGGTGACGTCGGAGAAGCCGACCACCAGCCGCGGGCGGGCGAGGAGGGGCGCCGGGTCGATCCCGGGGAGGAGGCGCATCGCGCCGTAGCCGCCGCGGGCGGCCAGGATGGCGCGCGCCTCGGGATCGGCCACCGCCTCGCGCCACTCGGCGAGGCGCCGCGCGTCGTCGCCGGCGAGGTGGCCGCGGCGCGCGCCGACGTCGTCGCGCAGGCGCGGGGCGAGGCCGAACCGGTCGCGGAGGACGGCGAGCCCGGCGTCGAGCTGCGCCCGGTCGAACGGGCTGCCCGGGGCGATCACCCGGACGACGTCGCCCCGGCGGAGTGGCGGCGGTCGGATCATCGCCGCGAGGATAGCCGCCGCGGCGGGCGCGGTCGAATCGGCGCCCTCGCCCGGGGGCCGGCGATCCGCGCGCCGGCCAGGGGCCTCCGCCCCCCGGCGCGGCGCGGCGAGCACGGATGGGGCGGTCGGCCCGGCGCCTTTGACCCCCGGCGTCCATTTGTTAACGTGGACCTCTCCGCTCGAGCACTCCACGCGCACCCGCCGTGCGCGCCGCAGGCCCCGGAGCCGAAAGGAGTCGCCGGATGACCCAGAAGGCACAGCTGGAAGGCGAGGTCTTCTACCCCTCGGCCGAGGTCGTCGCGCTGGCCAACGTGAAGGACTGGAACGAGAAGGCGGCGGAGGCGGCGGGGGACCTGGAGGGCTTCTGGGCGAAGGAGGCCGAGGAGCTCGAGTGGTACCGGAAGTGGGACAAGGTCCTCGACGACTCCCAGAAGCCCTTCTTCAAGTGGTTCAAGGGCGCGCAGTGCAACATCGTCCACAACTGCCTCGACCGGCACCAGCGGACCTGGCGCAAGAACAAGCTCTCGCTCATCTGGGTGGGGGAGCGGCGCGAGGTCCGGACCCTCTCCTACTTCGCGCTCAACCGCGACGTCTCCAAGTTCGCCAACGTGCTGAAGGCGATGGGGGTGAAGAAGGGCGACCGGGTCACGATCTACATGCCGCGCATCCCGGAGATCGTGATCGCCATGCTGGCGAGCGCCAAGATCGGCGCCATCCACTCGGTGGTCTACGGCGGCTTCTCGGTCGACGCCCTCCAGGGGCGCATCGAGGACTCCGAGTCGAAGGTGATCGTCACCGCCGACGGCGGCTTCATGAACGGCAAGGTGGTGGAGCTGAAGAAGACGGTCGACGAGGCGGTGCGGCGCTGCCCCACGGTGGAGACGGTGATCGTGGTGCAGCGGACCGCGCACGAGATCCGGATGGAGCCGAGCCGGGACTACTGGTACCACGAGCTCATGAAGCTCCCCCTCGCCACCGGCGCCTGCCCGACCGAGGTGATGGAGGCCGACGACCCGCTCTACATCCTCTACACCTCGGGCACGACCGGGAAGCCGAAGGGGCTCATCCACGGCCACGGCGGGTACATGACCGGGGTCCACGCGTCGCTCAAGTACGTCTTCGACATGAAGGACGAGGACCGGTACTGGTGCGCCGCCGATCCGGGGTGGGTGACCGGCCACAGCTACATCGTCTACGGCCCGCTCCTCCTCGGCGCGACGACGTTCATGTACGAGGGGGCGCCGACCTATCCCTACCCGAACAAGTGGTGGTCGCTCATCGAGAAGTACGGGATCACCATCCTCTACACCGCGCCGACGGCGATCCGCGGGCTGATGCGCTTCGGCCCCTCCTGGCCGGCGCGCCACGACCTCTCCACCCTCCGGCTCCTCGGCTCGGTGGGGGAGCCGATCAACCCCGAGGCCTGGAAGTGGTACCACCGCGAGATCGGCAAGGGGCGCTGCCCCATCATGGACACCTGGTGGCAGACCGAGACCGGGATGTTCCAGATCACGCCCGGCCCCTCCCTGCCGCTCAAGCCCGGGTCCGCCGCCAAGCCCTTCTTCGGCCAGGAGGCGGCGATCCTCGACGAGAAGGGCGCCCCGGTCCCCGACGGCGAGGAGGGGTACCTGGTCCTCAAGCGGCCGTGGCCGGCCATGGCCATGTCGGTCTACAAGGACCCCGACCGCTACGTGAAGACCTACTGGTCGCGCTACCCGGGCCTCTACACCGCCGGTGACTCGGCCAAGCGCGACAAGGACGGCTACTTCTGGGTGATCGGCCGGACCGACGACGTCATCAAGGTCGCCGGCTACCGGCTCGGCACCGCGGAGATCGAGAGCGCCCTGGTGAGCCACCCGGCGATCGCCGAGGCGGCGGTCATCGGCCTCCCGCACGAGGTGAAGGGGCAGGCGATCCACTGCTACTGCATGCTCCGCCAGGGGTTCAAGGCGAGCGACGAGCTGGCCGACGAGGTGAAGAGCCACGTCGCCACCCACCTCGGCCCGATCGTCCGGCCGGAGAAGGTCACCTTCGTCGACGGCCTCCCCAAGACCCGCTCCGGGAAGATCATGCGGCGGGTCCTCAAGGCGCGCGCCCAGGGGTTGCCGGAGGGGGACGTCTCGACCCTGGAGGAATAGCCGCGCGCCGCGGGCGCGTCGTGGTAAGAGGCCGGGGCTCCCCGCGAAAGGACCCCGGAGATGAAGACCCTCCTCGCCCTCGCCGCGGCCCTGGCGGCGACCGCCTGCGCCGACCTCCCGGTCGCCCCGTCCGCCCGCCCGCCGCCCCCGCCCCAGCGCGCCCCGACCTACGCCGACGGCGCCCTGCAGCTCCCCGGCGCGGTCCGGAGCCCGAGCGGCATGGTCCTGGTGCCCATCCTCGAGGGCACCGGCCCCTCGCCGCGCCCCCGGGACACGGTCAAGGTCAACTACCGCGGCCGCCTCGAGGACGGGACGGTCTTCGACTCGAGCGAGTCGCACGGCGGCCCCACCGAGTTCCGCGTCGACAAGGTCGTCCCCTGCTGGACCGAGGGGCTGCAGCGCATGAAGGTCGGCGGCAAGGCCCGCCTCGTCTGCCCGCCCTCGATCGCCTACGGCGAGCGCGGGGTCCCCGGGAGCATCCCCCCCGACGCCACGCTCGACTTCGAGGTCGAGCTGGTCGAGATCGTGAAGTGAAAGGAGAACGCATGAAGAAGCTCGCCACCCTCGCCGTCCTCGCCGCCCTCTCCGCCGCCTGCGCGAAGGGCGCCCCGCCCCGGCCCACCCTGACGACCGAGGACGACAAGACGGTCTACGCCATCGGCGTCGCGCTGGCGCGGAGCATCCAGCCGCTCCAGCTGACCCCCGCCGAGCTCGAGCTGGTGGTCGCCGGCCTCCGCGAGGGCAGCGCCGGCAAGGCCGAGCTGACCGTCGAGTCGCGGCAGGTGCAGATCCAGCAGTTCGCGCAGGGCCGCCGCTCCCGGATGGGCCAGGCCGAGTCGAAGAAGGGGACCGAGTACCTGGCCAAGGCCGCCAAGGAGCCCGGCGCGGTGACCTCCGCCTCGGGGCTGGTCTACATCCCGATCAAGGAGGGGACCGGCGCGCCGCCGAAGGCCTCCGACACCGTCAAGGTGAACTACACCGGCCGGCTGGTCGACGGGACGGTCTTCGACGCCTCCGAGCGCCACGGCGGCCCCGCCACCTTCCCGCTCTCCGGCGTCATCCCCTGCTGGACCGAGGGGGTCCAGAAGCTCAAGGTGGGCGGCCGGGCCCGCCTGGTCTGCCCGGCGGCGATCGCCTACGGCGACCACGGCGCCGGGAGCGAGATCCCGCCGGGCGCGACCCTCGACTTCGAGGTCGAGCTGGTCGGCATCGTCTCCAAGTGAAGGCCCGACCGGGCGCGCGGGATCCCGCGCGCCCGGGCTGGCCGGGCCCCCTCCAGGCGGGGTAAGGATCGTTCGTCCGGGTGACGCCGCCGGGCCTGGAGGGGCTCCATGGTGCAGCGGGTCCTGGTCGCGTCCACGGCGCTGCTGAGCGTCCTGCTCGCCGCCCTGCTCTGGCAGCGCTTCGGACCGGTGCGCGCTCCCCCCGCGGCGCCCGCCGCCGTGGCGGCGCCGACGCCGACGCCGGGACCGGCCA
>JAJXSQ010000205.1 GCA_021784495.1 Myxococcales bacterium
GGAGGGGCCGGCGCGGCGGGCGCGGCCGGCGCGGCGGCGGCCGGCGCGGCCCCCTCGCCGTCGATCAGCTCCCCGGCCCGGACCAGCTCGTTCGCGAGGTGGAGCGAGTCGAAGGTGCCGGCGTCGGTCCACCAGCCGGAGAAGACGTCGAAGCGGAGGAGCCCCTTCGCCAGGTAGGCGTTGTTCACGTCGGTGATCTCGAGCTCGCCGCGCCGCGAGGGGCGCAGCCCCCGGATGAGGTCGTAGACCCCGGCGTCGTAGAGGTAGATCCCGGTCACCGCCAGGTCGCTCCGCGGCGCCCGCGGCTTCTCGACGATCCCCGCGATCCGGTCGCCCTCGACCTCGGCGACCCCGAACCGCTCCGGGTCGCGGACCCGCTTCAGCACCACCCGCGCCCCCTTCCGCTGCGCGGCGAAGGCCTTCACGAAGGGCGCGAGCGAGTCCTGGAAGACGTTGTCGCCGAGGATGACGCAGACCGGGCTGGCGCCGGCGAAGTTCTCCGCCAGCCCGAGCGCCTGGGCGATCCCGCCGGCCTCGTCCTGGACCTTGTAGGTGAAGCGGCAGCCGAAGGACTTCCCGCTGCCGAGGAGGTTGACCACGTCCCCCATGTGATCCACCCCGGTGACGATCAGGATCTCCTCGATCCCCGCGCCGATCAGCTTGCGGACGGGGTGGTAGATCATCGGCACCCCCCCGACCGGCAGGAGGTGCTTGTTGGTCACCTTGGTCAGCGGGAAGAGGCGGGATCCGGTCCCGCCCGCGAGCACGATACCCTTCATGGCACCCTCCATGGGAAGCTGCGGATGACACAACGGCGCCGGCCGCCCTGTCAAACCGCGGTCAGCGGGTCCGGCGGATGGCCCAGCCGCCGATCCCGAGCAGGAGCAGGTCGGGGAGCCAGGCGGCGAGGAGCGGCGGGAGGCGGCCGGAGAGCCCGAGCCCGAGGCAGATCCCCTGGGCCGCCCAGATCGAGAGGGAGATGCCGACCGCCTCGAGGAGGGCGGTGGCGACGTGGCCCCGCCGCCGCCGGCGGAGGGCGAGCGCGACCGCGAGCAGCGCGCCCGGGACGGCGACGAGCGGGTAGGCGAGCCGGTTGCCGCGCTCCAGCGCGAACTCGACCGTCGGCTGCCCCAGGCGGGCGCGGAGCGCGACCTGCTCGGCGAGCACGCCGAGCCGCATCTGCGACGGCCGCCCGGGGCGGAGATCGAAGGAGCCGGGCGGCTCGTCGAAGCGGTAGGTCCGGACCGGCGCCCGCTCCACCTGGCTCGCGCCGTCGGCGGCGAAGCGGCGCTCCTCCACGCCCTCGAGCCGCCAGCCGCCGTCGGCGGTGCCGAACATCCGCCCGGCGTCGATCCGGCGCGCGAGCCGGAAGTCGGGGGTGAGCTCGAGGACGGTGACCCCCTCGAACCCGCCACCCGGCAGCGTCCCGCGCAGGTGGTAGACGCGCCGCCCGTCGCCGCCCCGGAACCAGCGCTTCGGCTGCTGCCAGGCGAGCCAGCGGCGGTAGCCCTGGCCGTGCGCGAACCGGACCGCCTCGATCTCGTCGGCGCGCTGCGCCGCCTCGACCCCCACGGCGTCGTGGAAGATCACCAGCGCGACCGCCGCCGCGAGGGTCGCGGCCAGCACCGGCCCGGCGACGCGCCCGGGCCCGAGGCCGAGGGCCCGCAGCGCGGTCCACTCCCGCGTCTGGCGGAGCCCGCTCGTCGCCACCGCGGCGCCGAGGAGGAGCGCGCCCGGGGCGATCTCGTGGGCCACCACGGCCGCCTTGTTGGCGTAGAGCAGGATCGCCGGCCAGAGCCAGCCGGGCCCGCCGATCACCCCGGCGCTGTCGAGGAGGTCGACCGCCAGGAAGATCGTCAGGACCCCCGCGAAGGCGGCGAGCGCGGCCCGGAGGGTCCGGGCGGCCAGGTGGAGGAAGAGCGTCACCGGACCGCCCCCGGCCCCCGGCGCTGGAGCCGCCAGCAGAGCGCGAGCCCGAGGAGCACCAGCGCGACCGTGGGGAGCTCCAGGGCGAGGGCCGGCGGCGCCAGGCCGTTCTTGGCGGCCACCTCGCCGGCGCGGAGGAGGCCGTACTGGAGCAGCACCGCCCCGACCGCGGCGCCGACCCCGGCGGCCCGCCCGCCCCGGCGGAGCGCGGCGATGGGGACGGCCATCAGCGCGAAGCCGATCACCGAGAGCGGCGAGGCGAGCCGCCGGTGGTAGGCGACGTCCCAGGGGAGGGCCTCCGCGGCGCTCCGGCCCGGCCCGACCACCGCCCGCGCCGCCAGCTCGGCCTGGGAGAGCTCGAGGCGGGAGTTGGCGAAGTCGTTTCGATCGCTCAGCGCCGTCCCCAGGCCGAGCGTGACGACGGCCCGGCGGAAGGTGGCGCGGAGGTAGCCGCCGTCCGCCTCGGCGCGCCGGTGGAGCTCGCCGTCCTCGAGCTCGAGCCGCATCTCCTCGTCGGCGCCGACCGGGATCAGCCGGCCGTGGCGGGCGAGGGCCAGCACCGGCGCCCCGGGATCCGAGCGGTCGGCGATCAGCACGTCCCGCCAGCCCCCCGGCGCCGCGTCGGCGACGTAGACGGTGAACTGCGGGAGGTCGTCGTAGAAGGTCCCGGAGCGGATCCCGGCGGTCAGGTTGCGCTTGATGACGTCGTTGAAGAGGAAGCGCGCCCGCCGGAGCCCGGCCGGATCCAGGTCGGTGGAGAGCCAGAGGCCCAGGGCCGCCACCGCCAGGCCGATGGCGAGGGGCACCCGGACCAGCCGGAGGGGCGAGATCCCGGCCGCGCCGATCGCCACGATCTCCCGGTCGTCGGCGAGCCGCCCCGCGCCCAGGATCGCCCCGACGAGGAAGGCGATGGGCATGACGTAGCCGACGAGGTGGGGCGTCAGGTCGGCGACGAGGGCGACGAGGTCGACGGCCGACACGCCGGCCCCGAGGACGACGTCGGCGCGCGCCAGGATCTGGGTCGCCAGCAGGATCTGGGTCAGGAAGAGGAGCGCCGCCCCGAACGGGAGCAGGATCTCCTTCGCCAGGTATCGGTCGAGGCGGCTCACGCCCGCCGGGCTACCCGCCGGCCAGCCGGGCCTGGAGCGCGGCGTCCTTCGCCTCGACCTCGCGGACCATCCGCGCGCGCGCCGCCCGCAGCCGCTCGGCGAGCGCCGGATCGCGCCCCGCCAGGATCCGCGCCGCCAGCAGGCCGGCGTTGCGCGCGCCCGCCTTGCCGATGGCGAGGGTGCCGACCGGCACGCCGGCCGGCATCTGCACGGTGGCCAGCAGCGCGTCGAGCCCCTTCAGGTCGCTGCCGGCGAGCGGGACCCCGAGCACCGGCAGGTCGGTCTCGGCCGCCACCACGCCCGCCAGGTGGGCCGCCGCGCCGGCGCCGCAGACGATCACCTCGATCCCCCGCCCCGCCGCCTCGCGCGCCAGCCGCGCCGTCCGCTCCGGCGTCCGGTGGGCGCTGGAGACGTGCGCCTCGACCTCGACCTCGAGCTCCCGGAGCGCGCGCCCCACCTCCGACATCACCTCCCAGTCCGAGTCCGACCCCATGAGGACGAGCACGCGTGGGTTCATGGCCTGGCCCCGATGTCGGTCCGGAACTGCATCCCGCGGAAGCGGATCCGCGCGACGCCGCCGTAGGCCCGCCGCGCCGCGTCCTCGATGCCGGCCCCGAGCGCGCAGACGGTGAGCACCCGGCCGCCGGCGGTGAGGAGGCGTCCCTCGGCGTCGGCCGCGGTCGCGCCGTGGAAGACCTGGAGGTCGTCGGAGGGCGCCCAGTCGGCGCCGTGGATGTCGTCACCGGTCGTCACCCGGCCCGGGTACCCCTCGGCGGCGAGCACCACCCCCACCGCGGCGCGGCTGTCGAGCTCGAGCTCGATCCCGTGGAGGTCCCCGCGCGCCGCGCCGACGAGGAGGGGCACCAGGTCGCCCCGCACCCGCATGAGGATCGGCTGCGTCTCGGGGTCGCCGAGCCGCGCGTTGAACTCGAGGACGCGCGGGCCGCGCGGCGTGAGCATGAGCCCCGCGTAGAGCGCCCCGCGGAACGGCCGGCCGCGGCGCGCCAGCTCGCGGAGCGCCGGGACCAGCACCGTCCGCTGCACCTCGGCGAGCTGGTCCGGGGTCACCTTCGGGGTCGGGCAGAAGGCGCCCATCCCGCCGGTGTTCGGGCCCCGGTCCCCGGTGAAGATCCGCTTGTGGTCCTGGGCCGGCGGCAGCATCCGCACCCGGGTGCCGTCGGTGATGGCGATGCAGCTCGCCTCGGCGCCAGTGAGCCGCTCCTCGACCAGCACCAGCTCCCCGGCGGCGCCGTGGACGCGATCGACCAGGATCTCCCGGAGGGCGCGCTCGGCGTCCTCGATCGAGTCGCAGACCACGACCCCCTTGCCGGCGGCCAGCCCGTCCGCCTTCACCACCACCTGGCCGCCGCGCGCGCGGGCCCAGGCGAGCGCGGGGGCGACCTCGCGGAAGGTGGCGTGCTCGGCGGTCGGGATCCCGGCCGCGGTCATGATCTCCTTGGCGAAGGCCTTCGAGCCCTCGATCTCCGCCGCCGCCGCGGTCGGGCCGAAGGCGAGGATCCCGGCCGCGGCCAGCCGGTCCACCAGCCCCGCCACGAGCGGCGCCTCGGGCCCCACCACCACGAGGTCGATCCGCTCGGCCCGGGCGAACTCGACCAGCCGCCCGACGTCGTCCGCCTTGATGGGGACCAGGGTCGCGAGCTTGCCGATGCCGGGGTTCCCGGGCGCGGCGAAGAGCCCGTCGACGAGCGGGGAGCGGGCGATCTTCCAGGCGAGGGCGTGTTCTCGGCTGCCAGAGCCGACGACGAGGACGCGCATGCGAGGGACGGCTTATACCACGCCGCCGGCGGTCAGCGGGCGGCCGCGCCCGGCCTCGCCCGGTCGAGATCGAGGAGCGCCCCCCGCGCCGCCCCCACCGAGGGGTCGTCGCGGAGCGCCGCCTCCAGGAGCGCCCGGGCGGCGTCGGATCTCCCGGCGCGCGCGAGCAGCGCCG
>JAJXSQ010000206.1 GCA_021784495.1 Myxococcales bacterium
GGGCGAGCCCGGCGCGGTCCGCGGGCGGGCTCAGGCCGGGCGCACGCCGCGCCCGGCGAGCCAGCCGGCGAGCCGCTCCGCCACCTGCGGGGGCGTGAACCCGTAGGCCTCGGCGAGCGCCTTCTCCGGCCCGCTCGCGCCGAAGCGGTCGATCCCGATCACCAGCCCGTCGGACCCGACGAGGCGCCACCACTCGACGCCGGTCGCGGCCTCGACCGCCGCGCGCGGGAGGCCGGGGGGCAGCACCGCCGCGTGCCAGTCGGCCGGCTGCGCGGCGAAGCAGGCGAGGCAGGGGACCGAGACCAGCCGGCCCGGCAGCCCGCGCGCCTCGAGGAGGGCGAGCGCCGCCTGGACCAGCGGCACCTCGCTCCCGGTCGCCAGCACCGCGAAGCGCTCGCCGGCGGGGGCCCGCACCACGTAGCCGCCCCGCTGCGCCGCCGCCGCGTCGAAGCCGCCCGGCCGCTCCACCGGCGCGAGCTTCTGCCGGGTGAGGATCAGCGCCGTGGGGCCGTCGCGCCGGGTCAGGGCGTGGGCCCAGCCGACCGCCACCTCCTCGGCGTCGACCGGGCGGACGACGTGGAGGTTCGGGATGCAGCGGAGCGCCGAGAGGTGCTCCACCGGCTGGTGGGTCGGGCCGTCCTCCCCGAGGAAGATCGAGTCGTGGGTCCAGATGTAGATCGCCTGCAGGCGCGCCAGGGCGGCGAGCCGGACCGCGGGGCGCATGTAGTCGGCGAACTGGAGGAAGGTCGCCACGTAGGGGATGAAGAGCCCGTCGTAGGCCAGCCCGTTGGCGATGGCGCCCATGGCGTGCTCGCGGATCCCGAAGTGGAGGTTCCGCCCCTCGGGCGTCGCCGCCGAGAAGCCGCCGCCCCCCTTCACGTCGGTGAGGTTCGACTCGGCCAGGTCGGCCGAGCCGCCCACCAGCGAGGGGACGATCGGCGCGGCGCGGTTCAGGGCGGCCGAGGAGAGCTTGCGGGTGGCGTCGGCGCCCGGACCGGCCTCGAGGAGCCGCTCCAGGATCCGCTGCGGCACCCAGCGGGTGAGGTGGGTGTCGAGGAGCGCCGACTCGATCGGGCTGGCGGCGCGCCAGCGGTCGGCCGCCTCCTGCCAGGCGCGGCGCTGGACCTGCTTCTCGGCCACCACCGCCCCGAAGAAGGCGGCGACGTCGTCGGGGACCAGGAAGCGGGGCTCCTCCGGCCAGCCGAGCGCGCGCTTCGCGCCGGCGAGCTCCTCGTCGCCGAGGGGCGCGCCGTGGGCGGCGGAGGTCCCGGCCTTCCGGGGCGCGCCGTAGCCGATGACCGTCTTCACCCGCACCAGCGACGGGCGAGGGTCGGCCTTCGCCGCCTCGATCGCCCGGTGGATCCCCTCGTGGTCCCGCCCCTCGACCGCCTGGACGTGCCAGCCGTAGGCCTCGAAGCGGCGCCCCACGTCCTCGCCGGCGAAGGTGATCGAGGTCGGCCCGTCGATGGTGATGCCGTTGTCGTCGTAGAGGTAGATCAGCCGCCCGAGCCGGTGGTGCCCGGCGAAGCTGGCCGCCTCCGACGCCACCCCCTCCATGAGGTCGCCGTCGGAGACGAGGGCGTACACGTGGTGGCCGGCGACCGGGTTCCCCTTCCCGAGCCGCGCCGACAGCATCGCCTGCCCGACCGCGAACCCGACGCCGTTGGCGAACCCCTGGCCGAGCGGGCCGCTGGTGATCTCCACGCCGGGGAGGTGTCCGAACTCGGGGTGGCCGGCGGTCCGCGCGCCGAGCTGCCGGAAGCGGCGCAGGTCCTCGAGCGTGCAGTCGAAGCCGTGGAGGTGGAGGAGCGCGTAGAGGAGGGCCGAGCCGTGGCCGGCCGAGAGGAGGAAGCGATCGCGGCCGAGCCAGCGCGGGTCGTCCGGATCGAAGCGCAGGTGGCGGGTCCAGAGGACGAAGGCCAGGTCGGCCGCTCCCATCGGCAGCCCCGGGTGGCCGCTCCCGGCGGTCTGCACGGCGTCGGCTGCGAGGAAGCGGATGGTGTTGACGGCGCGTTCGGCCAGGGTGGGGCTCGGGATCGGCACTCGGTCCTCCAGGGCGGGCCCATCGGCGGGGCCGCGGGAGGGGGGAGATTCGCCAATCGCCGGCGGGAGATCAAGCGCCCGGCCCGGCCTCGGCCAGGGTCGCGCCGCCGGGTGTCGCCCGACCCTGGCTCGCCGCGGCCCCCTCCCAGGCTGCCTTCCTGACATGACCAACCGTCAGTCAGTGTCCCGGCAAAACTCCCTGCGATCACGCCCGATCCGGTGCGACCCATCGCCGGTCGGTCCGCGCTCGACCGCTGGTACGGCGCTTTCAATGGAGGGTCTCACACACCCCGAGGGGCTCGCACCCGCTGGAGGCCGATCACCATGATCCGCTGGCTCTCGTCGTCCACCATCCTCGCGCGCCTCCGGCAGATCGTCGGGCTCGGGATCGCCTGCCTGCTCGGGCTGGCCGCCTGGTCGGTCCACGTGCTCGAGGTCCGGATGATGGCGGAGCGGGAGGCCAAGATCCGCGCCGCGGTCGAGACCGCGGTCGGGGTCGTCGGCGCCTTCGGCGACCGCGCGCGCGCCGGCGAGCTGTCCGAGGAGGCCGCGCAGCGCCAGGCCCTCGCCGCGCTCCGGGGGCTCCGCTACGAGGGGAGCGAGTACTTCTGGGTGAACGACCTCCACCCGACCGGCGTCATGCACCCCATCAAGCCGGCGCTCGACGGCAAGGACCTGTCCGAGGTGAAGGATCCGACCGGCAAGCGGATCTTCGTCGAGTTCGTGAAGGCGGTGCAGGCGGGACCGGAGGGGGCCGGCTTCGTCGCCTACCGCTGGCCCAAGCCGGGCCACGACGAGCCGGTGAAGAAGCTCTCCTACGTCCAGCTCTACCGGCCGTGGGGGTGGGTCGTCGGCTCGGGGCTCTACCTCGACGACGTCGACGCGGCGCTCCGGGTCGAGGCGCTCCGGGTGCTGGTGGTGGACGCGCTCGCCACCCTCCTGCTCGCCCTCGGCGCCTGGGTGGTCGCCCGCGCGGTCCGCCAGGCCGTCGGCGGGCTCCGCGAGGAGGCGGCGCGGCTCGCCGACCGGGTGACCCGCGGCGACCTCACGGCGCGGGCCGACCCCGAGGCGGTCGGCCGGGAGTTCCGGCCGGTGGTCGACGGGCTGAACGCCACCATGGACGCCTTCGCCCCGCCGCTCGCCCAGACGATGGCGGCGGCGGAGGCGCTCGCCGCCGGGGAGATGCCGCCCGCGCTCGAGTCGCAGGGGGGCGGCGACTGGGACCGGCTCCGCGGTCACCTGAACGGCGCCATCGGCGCGGTCGGGGCGCTCGTCGCCGACGCCCGGCGGGTCGCCGACGCGGCGCGCGAGGGGCGGCTCGACGTCCGGGCCGATCCCACGGCCCACCGCGGGGAGTTCCGCCGGGTGCTCGAGGGGCTGGACGCGACCCTGGACGCGGTGACCGGCCCGCTCCGCGCGGCCGCGCTCCACGTCGACGCCGTGGCCCGGGGGGAGATCCCGCCCTCGATCGGCGGGACCTGGCGCGGCGACTTCGAGCCGCTCCGCCGGAACCTGAACGTCCTCGGCGAGTCGCTCTCGGGCGTGGTGGCCGAGATGGAGCGGATGGCGCGCGCCCAGGCGGCGGGCGACCTCGACGCGCTGGTCTCGGTGGAGCGCTTCCGCGGGGTCTACGCGCAGATGGCGAACGAGGTGAACGCCGCCGTCTCCATGCACGTGCGGAACCTCCTCCGGATCCTCGAGATCCTCGCCGCCCACGCCGCCGGGGACTTCGCCCCGGAGCTCGAGCGGCTGCCGGGGAAGCAGGCGGTCGCCAACGAGCGGCTCGGCCAGCTCCGCGAGAACCTGCACGGCCTCGCCGCCGAGGTGCGGCGGCTCACCGGCGCCGCGGTGGAGGGGCGGCTCGGCGAGCGGGCCGACGCCCGCGCCTTCCGCGGCGACTGGGCGGCGCTCCTCGACGGCCTCAACCGGACGCTCGACGCGGTCACCGCGCCGGTCGAGGAGGGGCTGGGGGTGCTCGAGGCGCTCGCCGGGCGGGACCTGTCGGCCCGGGTGGGCGGGGACTACCGCGGCGAGCACGCCCGGCTCCGCGACGCGATCAACGCCACCGGGGAGGCGCTCGGCGAGGCGATGCGGCAGGTCGCCGACGCGGTCGAGGGGGTGGCGCGGGCCGCCCAGCAGATCGCCCTCGGGAGCCAGGCGGTGGCGAGCGGGGCCTCGTCGCAGGCCGAGGCGGTCGAGCGGACGAGCAGCCAGCTCGAGGCGATCGCCGCGACGGCGGCGCGCGCCGCCGAGAGCGCCCGCGAGGCGCGCCGGCAGGCCTCGGAGGCCGACGGCTCGGCCGACGCCGGGACCCGGGCGGTGGAGGAGATGACCGGCACCATGGCGCGTATCCGGAAGGCCGCCGAGGGGACGAGCCTCATCCTGAAGGACATGAGCGAGATCGCCTTCCAGACCAACCTCCTCGCGCTCAACGCCGCGGTCGAGGCGGCGCGGGCCGGCGAGGCCGGCCGCGGCTTCGCGGTGGTGGCCGAGGAGGTCCGGTCGCTCGCGCTCCGCTCCAAGGAGGCGGCCGGGCGGACCGAGGTGCTCATCCGCGAGTCGGTCAAGCAGGCGACCGACGGGGAGGGGACCAGCCACGCGGTGGCCGACCGGCTCCGCGGGATCGCCGGCGCGGTCGGCCAGGTGACCGCGCTCGTCGGCCAGATCGACGAGGCGGCGCGCGCGCAGGCGACCGCGCTCGAGGGCGTGCGCAAGGAGATCGCCGACGTCGATCGCGTCACCCAGCAGAACGCCGCCAGCGCCGAGGAGTCGAGCTCGGCGGCGGCCGAGCTCTCCGGGCAGTCGGAGGACCTGGCGGCGATGGTCGGGGCCTTCACCATGGGGGCCCGGCGCGTCGGGCCGGCCCACGGCGGGCGCCGGGCGCTCGCCGCCCCCCGCGCCACCGGGTCCTGACGCGCCGGGGGGCGCGGTC
>JAJXSQ010000207.1 GCA_021784495.1 Myxococcales bacterium
GGCCGGCGCGGATGGCGCGGGCGGCGCGGCGGAGACCGGCGCAGCGCCGAGCGCGAGGGGGGTGAGGACGGCGAGGGCGAGGGCTGGGCGGAGCCGGCGAAGGCGCGACACGGTGCGCGAACCTAATGGAGGGGCGGCGCGGCAGCAAGCGCGACCGGGCCCGGGGAGGGCTCAGGCCGCCTGGACGGGACGGCTGGCGTCGGCCGTCGGGCCCTCCGGCAGGTCGAGGAGCCGGCCGTTCGGCATGAGCCGATCGGGGACCGCACCTCCGGCGGCGAGCAGCTTGAAGCGCTCACACCGGCCATACATCCCGTCGCAGTAGAAGGACTGCCAGACGCGCAGCGCGGCGGTCATCCCGATCTGGCGGGCCAGGCTGCAGTCGTGCTCTCTCGTGCAGATCATCGTTCGGCCCGTCCCCCGAGTCCGGGACAGCGCAAATGCACGAACGATACCCGCCCGCGCTGCATGAAATGCCGAGTGATCACGGCGCGCCCGGGATCCTGCGGCCGGAGCCGACCGCGGGTCCCGCGCACCCAGGGGCGCGGTGAACGCCCCCCTCCCCGCACACCCACGTCACAGAACGCCGCATCCGCGCGGGGGAGGGGGCGCTGCGGCGCCAGGGCGGGATCGCCGCCCCGGCACCGCGCGGCTCCCCGATCAGCTCTTGGCCTTGGGCGGAGCGCCGCCCGGCACCAGGTTGGCCGGGTTCATGGCGCGCGCGAGCTGCTCGTAGAGGGCGTACTTCTCGCGGACGTCCTTCTGGGCCTGGTCGATCATCCGGCGGTAGCCCTCGGGGTTGGCCGCCTCGACCTGCCGGAAGCGGGTCTCGTGCTCGACGAACCGATCGAGGTCGATCTTCGGCGCCGCCGAGTCGAGCTTGAGCGGGCTCTCGCCGGCGGCGACCCGGCGCGGGTCGTAGCGGAAGAGCGGCCAGTAGCCCGAGTCGACCGCCCGGGTCTGCTGGTCGATGGCGTCGGCCATGTCGTAGCCGTGGGCGATGCAGTGCGAGTACGCGATGAGCACCGAGGTGCCGGTGTAGCTGTCGGCCTCCTTGAAGGCGTTCACCGTCTGGACGTCCTTGGCGCCCATCGCGAGCCGGGCCACGTAGGGGTGGCCGTAGCTCATGGCGAGCATCGCCAGGTCCTTCTTCGGGAGCGACTTGCCGGCGGTGGCGAACTTGGCCGCCGCGCCCATCGGGGTGGCCTTGGAGGCCTGGCCGCCGGTGTTGGAGTAGACCTCGGTGTCGAGCACCAGGATGTTCACGTCGCGCCCCTGGGCGATGACGTGGTCGAGGCCGCCGTAGCCGATGTCGTAGGCCCAGCCGTCGCCGCCGACGATCCAGACGCTCTTGCGGAGCAGGTACTCCTGCACGTCGGCGAGCCGCCGGGCGGCGAAGCCGTCGAGCCCGACGAGCTTCTTGCGGAGCGCCGCCAGCCGCTCGCGCTGCGCGGAGATCCCCTTCTCGTCCGACTGGTCGGCCTCGAGGATCGCCTTCACCAGCTCGTCGCCGAGCTGGCCGCCGAGGGTGCCGAGCAGCTCGCGCGCGTGCTCCGCCTGCTTGTCGACGGCGAGCCGGATGCCGAAGCCGAACTCGGCGTTGTCCTCGAAGAGCGAGTTGGCCCAGGCCGGGCCGCGCCCGTCGCCGTTCTTGGCGTAGGGCGTGGTGGGGAGGTTGGCGCCGTAGATCGAAGAGCAGCCGGTGGCGTTGGCGATGATGGCCCGGTCGCCGTAGAGCTGGGTGAGCAGCTTCACGTACGGGGTCTCGCCGCAGCCGGTGCAGGCGCCGGAGAACTCGAAGAGCGGCTGGAGGAACTGGGTCCCCTTCACGTCGAGCTTCACCGCCGTCCGGTCGGGATCGGGCAGGGCGAGGAAGAAGTCCCAGTTCTTCCGCTCGGCGTCGCGGAGCGGGAGGACCTCCGCCATGTTGATCGCCTTCTTCCCCTTCTCGGTCTTCGACTCGGCCGGGCAGATCTGGACGCAGAGGCTGCAGCCGGTGCAGTCGTCGGGCGCGGTCTGGAGGGCGTACTTCAGCCCCTTCTGGTCGGCCGACTTGAAGTCCATCGTCTTGAAGGTGGCCGGGGCGCCGGCGAGCGCGGCCGGCGCGACGTACTTCGGCCGGATGGCCGCGTGCGGGCAGATGAGCGCGCACTTGTTGCACTGGATGCAGAGCGACGGCTCCCAGGCCGGGATCTCGAGGGCGATGGCCCGCTTCTCCCACTGGGCGGTCGCGGTCGGCCAGGTGCCGTCGACCGGGAAGGCCGAGACCGGCAGGAGGTCGCCCTGGCCGGCGAGCATGAGCGCGGTGACCCGCTTCACGAAGTCCGGGGCGGCCGCCGAGACCGCCGGCGGGCGCGGAGGACCGGAGACGGCGCGGCCCGCGACCTTCACCTCGTAGAGGTGGGAGAGGGTGTGGTCGACGGCCTCGAAGTTCTTCCGGACCACCTCGGCGCCCTTGCGGGAGTAGGTCTTCTCGATCGTCTTCTTGATGTGGCCGATCGCCTCGTCGCGCGGGAGGACGCCGGAGATGGCGAAGAAGCAGGTCTGCATGATGGTGTTGATGCGCACCCCCATGCCGGTCTCGCGCGCCACCTTGAAGGCGTCGATCACGTAGACCTTGAGCTGCTTCTCCAGGATCTGCGCCTGCACCTCGCGGGGGAGGTGGGCCCAGACCTCGTCGGGGCCGTAGATCGAGTTGAGGAGGAAGGTGGCGCCCGGGGCGGCGCTCTCCGCCATCTCGTACTTCTCGAGGAAGCCGAACTGGTGGCAGGCGACGAAGTTGGCCTTGGTGACCAGGTACTGCGAGCGGATCGGCCGGGGGCCGAAGCGCAGGTGGCTGATGGTCACCGAGCCGGACTTCTTGGAGTCGTAGACGAAGTAGCCCTGGGCGAAGTTGGGCGTGTCCTCGCCGATGATCTTGATCGAGTTCTTGTTGGCGCCGACGGTGCCGTCGGCCCCGAGCCCGTAGAAGAGGGCCCGGACGACGTCCGGCTTCTCGATGTCCCAGGTCGCGTCGTAGGGGAGCGAGAGGTGGGTCACGTCGTCGTTGATGCCGACGGTGAAGTGGCGGCGCGGGCGGGGGCGGGCGAGCTCGTCGAGCACCGCCTTGACCATCGGCGGGGTGAACTCCTTGGAGGAGAGGCCGTAGCGGCCGCCGATGACGTTCACCTCGTGGTGGAACCGGTCGACGTGGGCCTGCTCGGCCTCGCGCAGGGCGGCGACCACGTCGAGGTAGAGCGGCTCGCCGAGCGCGCCCGGCTCCTTGGTGCGGTCGAGGACCGCGAGCCCCTGCACGGTCCGCGGCAGCGCGGTCATGAACTCGCCGAGGGCGAAGGGCCGGTAGAGCCGGACCTTGAGGAGGCCGACCTTCTCCCCCTGCGCGACGAGGTGCTCGACCGTCTCCTCGGCCGTCTCGCAGCCGGAGCCCATGGCGACCACCACCCGCTCCGCCTCGGGGTGGCCGACGTACTCGAAGAGCCGGTACTTGCGCCCGACCACCTTGGCGAAGGCGTCCATCGCCGCCTGCACGTGGCCCGCGGCGGCGGTGTAGTAGCCGTTGCAGGCCTCGCGGGCCTGGAAGAAGGCGTCCGGGTTCTGGGCGGTGCCGCGGATCGAGGGGGCGTCCGGCGAGAGGGCGCGGGACCGGTGGGCCCGGATCAGCTCCTCGGGCATGAGCGCCCGCAGGTCGTCGTCGGTCAGCTCCTCGATCTTGGCGACCTCGTGGGAGGTGCGGAAGCCGTCGAAGAAGTGGAGGAAGGGGATGCGCGAGCGGAGCGAGGCGAGCTGGGCGATGACCGCGAAGTCGTGCGCCTCCTGGACCGAGGCGCTGGAGAGCAGGCCGAAGCCGGTCTGGCGGACGGCCATGACGTCGGAGTGGTCGCCGAAGATCGAGAGCGCGTGCGTCGCGAGGGTGCGCGCCGACACGTGCATGCAGAACGGGGTGAGCTCGCCCGCGATCTTGTACATGTTGGGGATCATGAGGAGCAGCCCCTGCGACGCCGTGAAGGTCGTCGTCAGGGCGCCGGCCTGGAGCGCGCCGTGGACCGCGCCCGAGGCGCCGCCCTCCGACTGCATCTCCGAGACGCTCGGGACCGTCCCCCAGATGTTCTTGCGCCCCTTGGCCGACCACTCGTCGGCCCACTCCCCCATGTTGGAGGAGGGGGTGATCGGGTAGATCGCGATCACCTCGTTGATCCGGTGGGCCACCGAGGCGACCGCCTCGTTGCCGTCCATGGTGACCATTCGGCGTCCCGCCATCGCTCCTCCTGGGCGCAGGGGCTGCGCGCGGCCCCCGCAAAACTCGTTGGCACTAAAACAGCGTAAATACGCCTAGTTGCGTACAGGCCTGCGCGCGGAGTACGACCTCTCCCCACGCGGGGCGCCAGAGTCTAGCAGATCACCCCGGCCGGGGCGCAAGGTTGGCGCGCCGGCCGGGTGCAGAATGACGCAGATCAGGAGTTCCCGCGAAGGAGCGGCCCCGGCGGTCCGGGTCAGGCGACCGGCTCGACGCGAGGCGCGTCGGACCAGAGCCCCTCGATGTCGTAGAAGGCGCGGGTCTCCTTCCCCATCACGTGGGTCACCACCTCGCCGTAGTCGACGACGATCCACTTGCCGCTGGCGTAGCCCTCGATCGAGACGCGGGAGCGCCCCGCCGCGCGCAGCGCCTCGTCGACGGCGTCGGCGATGGCGGCCGCCTGGCGGTCCGAGTCGGCGCTCAGGATCACCAGGTAGTCGGCGTAGGAGGAGAGCCCCCGGACGTCGATGATGGCGACGTCCTCGGCCTTCTTGTCGAGGCCGGCGCGGGCGATCGCGAGCGCGGTGGCGCGCCCCTCGTCGGGCCGGTCGGAGGGGAGCGGCGCCGGCGGCGGCGCCGCCTCGCGCCCGATGGAGCGGGGGGTCTTGCGGCGCGCGCCCGACTTCCGGGGGAGCTTCCGCTCCTGCGCCGGGCCGCTCGCGCCG
>JAJXSQ010000208.1 GCA_021784495.1 Myxococcales bacterium
GGCGTCGAAGGGGGCGATCGAGGGCGGCCAGATGATCCCGTCCTGGTCGTGGTGGAGCTCGATCGCGGCGGCCATGATCCGCTCGACGCCGATCCCGTAGCTCCCCATGACGATCGGCACCTGGGCACCGGCGGCGTCGAGGACGCTCGCCCCGAGCGCCACCGAGTACTTCGTCCCCAGCTTGAAGATGTGCCCGACCTCGAGCGCCTTGAAGACCTCCAGCGCGCCGTCGCAGCGGGGGCAGCCCTCGCCCGCCTTCACCGCGCGGAGGTCGACGACCCGCGCGTGGGGGAGGAGGTCGCGCGCCACGTCCACTCCGCGGAGGTGGAAGCCGTCCTCGTTGGCGCCGGTCACCATGTGGGTCCGCCCGGCGAGCGCCGGATCGACCAGGACCGGGCAGCCGCGGAATCCGACCGCGCCGAGCGAGCCCGGGTGCGCGCCGAGCAGGGGGAAGATCTCGTCGGGGCGCGCCGGGCGGACGTCGGCCGCGTCGGTGGCGCCCTGGAGCTTCGCCTCGGCGAGCTCGTGATCGCCGCGGACGACGGCGACCACCGGCGCCCCGTCGGCGACGTAGACGAGCGTCTTGAGCTGGCGGCGCGCGCCGACGCCGTGGGGCTGCCGCTGGAGCGCCTCGATGGTGACCACGCCCGGCGTGGCGAAGCGCTCGATCGTCGCCGGGCCGGCCGGGTCGACCTCGGGCGGCAGCCGCGAGGTGGCGGTCTCGACGTTGGCCGCGTAGCGGCAGGCGGGGCAGGCGGCGACGAGGTCCTCGCCGGCGTCGGTCCGGACCATGAACTCCTGCGAGGCCGACCCGCCCATGGCGCCGGAGTGGGCCTGCACCGCGACGAAGTCGAGCCCGCAGCGGCTGAAGATCCGCTCGTAGGCGCGCCGCTGATCCTCGTAGCTCCGGTCGAGGCCGGCCGCGTCCACGTCGAAGGAGTAGGCGTCCTTCATGGTGAACTGGCGGACGCGCAGGAGCCCGGACTTGGGGCGCGGCTCGTCCCGGAACTTGGCCTGGATCTGGTACCAGACCTGGGGGAGCTGGCGGTAGGAGCGGAGCTCGTCGCGGGCGATGGCGGTGAAGATCTCCTCGTGCGTCATGCCGAGGCAGTAGTCGCCGCCCTTCCGGTCCTTGAGCCGGAACATGTTGTCGCCCATCACCTCCCAGCGCCCCGACTCCTTCCAGATCTCGGCGGGGTGGAGCGCGGGGAGGGCGAACTCCTGGGCGCCGACGGCCTCCATCTCCTCGCGGACGATCGCCTCGATCCGGGCGAGGGTCCGCCGGGCGAGCGGCAGGTGGTCGTAGATGCCGGCGCCGAGCTGGCGGACGAAGCCGGCTCGGACGAGGAGGCGGTGCGACGCCACCTGGGCGTCGGCGGGCGCTTCCTTGAGGGTGGGGAGGAAGGCCCGTGAGGCGCGGACGACGGTCATGGTCCGCGGGTTATACCCCAGCCCCCGCGCCCCGGTGGAGGCGCCGCGCGCCCCGGCGACGGGGCCGGCCCCGGCCGCGGGGGCGCTACCCGGGCTTCCCCGGCGGGCGCGCCGCCGCGATCCGGATCGCCTCCTCGACGACGGCGTCCTCCAGCTCGCCGGCCGGCATCCGGCGCACGATCTCGCCCCCCCGGAAGAGCAGGCCGACCCCGCCGTGGCCGTAGGCGACCCCGACGTCGGCCGCGGCCGCCTCCCCGGGGCCGTTCACCTCGCAGCCCATGACCGCCACCGAGACGGCCCCCCGGAGCGTCGCCAGCCGGCGCTCGACCCGCTCGGCGATCGGGATCATGTCGACCGAGCACCGACCGCAGGTGGGGCAGCTGGTGAGCGACGCGCCGCCGAACTTGAGGCCGAGCGAGGCGAGCAGGAGCCTGGCCACCCGCACCTCCTCGACCGGATCGGCGGTGAGGGAGACGCGGAGGGTGTCGCCGATCCCCTCGGCGAGGAGGAGGCCGAGCCCGACCGCGCTCTTCACCGTCCCGGCGAGGAGGGTCCCCGCCTCGGTCACCCCGAGGTGGAGCGGGTAGTCGAAGCGCCGGGAGAAGAGCCGGTTGGCGGCGACGGTCATGGCCACGTCGTGCGCCTTGAGCGACACCTTGATCTCGGTGTAGCCCTCGTCCTCGAGGATGCGGACGTGGCGCTCGGCGCTCTCGACCATCCCCTCCGCGGTCGGCCAGCCGTGGCGCTCGAGGATCTCCCGCTCCAGCGAGCCGGCGTTGACGCCGATCCGGATCGGGACCCGCCGCTCCCGGGCGGCGCGCACCACCTCGCGGACCCGCTCGCGCGCGCCGATGTTCCCGGGGTTGAGCCGGATGGCGTGGATCCCGGCGGCCAGGGCCTGGAGGGCGAGCCGGTGGTCGAAGTGGATGTCGGCGACGAGCGGGACCGGCGAGGCCGCCACCAGCGCGGGGAGCGCCGCCGCCGCCTCGGCGCCGGGGACGGCGACCCGGACGACGTCCACCCCCGCCTCGGCGAGCGCCCGGATCTGGGCGAGCGTCGCCGCGGCGTCGGCGGTGTCGGTGGTGGTCATCGACTGGATCGAGATGGGGGCGCCGCCCCCGATGGCGACCCCGCCCACCCGGACCTGCCGCGTCGGGCGGCGCGGCGCGAAGGGCGCCGGCGCCGGCGCGGCGCCCCGCGCCCCGTCCTCCCTCGATCCGCCCGGCGACCGCTCGTCCATGGCACCTCCCGGCGGGCGGGATCCTAACGGCCGCCCCGCCGGGCCACCACGCTCCCTCACTTCTTCGAGGCGAGCTCGGCGTCGACGATGGCGGTGAAGGCCTCGAGCTTCTGGGCGCCGGAGATGAGCCGACCGTTGACGAAGAAGGCGGGGGTGCCGCGGACCCCGGCCTCGCTGCCGGCCTTGGCGTTCGCCTCGACCTCCTTGGCCTTCTCCCCCGAGTCGAGGCACTTGTCGAACCGGCCCTGATCGAGCCCGAGCTCCCGGGCGTAGGCCTTCAGATCGGCGATCTCCAGCTTCGGCTGGCCGGCGAAGAGCCGGTCGTGCATCTCCCAGTACTTCCCCTGGTCGCCGGCGCAGTGGGCCGCCTCGGCCGCCTTCGGCGCGAGCGGGTGGAAGGGGAGCGGGAGGTCGCGGTAGACGAGGCGGACCTTGCCCCGATACTTCTCGAGCTCCAGGAGGTCCTTCACCGTCCCCTCGGCCTTCGCGCAGTAGGGGCACTGGTAGTCGGAGAACTCGACGATGGTCACCGGGGCGCCGTCCGGGCCGCGCGACGGGCCGGTCGCGGCGACGTCGATCTTGGGCGGGAGGTAGGGCGGCAGGAGGATCTCGACCTTGGCGTCGGCGCGGAGCTGCTCGAGGTAGGCCTGGAGGACCTTCTGCGCCTTCTGCTGCTTCAGGAAGCCGACGACCTGCGGCTTCACCTGATCGTACGGCTCCTTGAGCTGCCCGGCCGCCTTGGCCCGCTCGTAGAGGGCGCGCGCCTCGCCGTCCGTCGGCTCGGAGACCTTCGGCTCGACCTCCTTGCGCAGGAAGTCGTCGACCGACAGCCCGGCCGCCTTGGCCTTCGCCTCGACCAGCCGCTGATCGATGAGCTGGTCGAGCGCGGCGCGGCGGACCTCGTAGGCCTGCTGCTCGATCTCGTCCAGCTGGGGCCGGGCGGCCCGGTCGAGCTCCTCGGCGGAGATCGCGACCCCGGCGACGCGCGCCACCGGCGCCGCCGGCGAGGCCGCGGTGGCCGCCTGGGTGGGGCGGGGGGACTGACAGGCGAGCGCCGCGATGGCGAGCGCGCCGGCGAGGAGGGGACGGAGGCGCATGGAGCTCCTGGGGGAGGGAGGGCGGGCGAAGATTGCATCGCCCGGCCGCCGAGGTCAATCGGCCGCGTGGCTCCGGATCCGGCGCCACCGCTCGCTTGCACCGGCCGTGGACGGCGTGACAGACTCGCTCCCCTCCCCCGCCGGTCCCGAGCGCTCCTGCACATGTCCCGCATCATCGGAATCGACGTCGGCGCCGAGGCGATCAAGGTCGTGGAGCTCGACGACGCCGGGGAGCGGCCCCGCTGGACGCGCCGCGCGACCGTCGATCACCTGAAGGCCCCCGGCCCGGCCCTCGCCGGCCTGCTCGCCGGCTGGGACTGGGCGGGCGTGGACGCCGCGGCGGTGACCGGCCGGCTCGGGCGCTCGGTGGCGCTGCCGAAGATCCCGGCGCGCCAGGCGCTCGCCGCCGGCGCCCGCCACCTCCACGGCGACGAGCCGGTCACCGTCGTCTCCATCGGCGGCCACGGCTTCTCGGTCCTCGAGCTGCGCGCCGGCGGCGGCGAGGTCCACCGCGAGAACTCCCGCTGCGCCCAGGGGACCGGCAACTTCCTCCGCCAGCTGGTGGACCGCTTCGGCCTGGACGTCGAGGCCGCGGCGGCGCTCGCCGCGCCGGTCGCCGATCCGGCCCCGCTCTCCGGCCGCTGCCCGGTCATCCTGAAGACCGACATGACCCACCTCGCGAACCGCGGCGAGGGGCGCGAGCGGATCCTGGCGGGGCTCCTCGACGCCATGGCGGAGAACGTCCAGGTGCTGGTGAAGCCGCGCGCCTGCCCGCCGCGGCTGGCGCTCGCCGGCGGGGTGGCGCGCGCCGGCCGGGTCCGCGACCACTTCCGGCGCTTCGCGGCGCGCCACGGCCTCTCGCTCGTCGAGGCGGACCCCGACGACGGCGTCTACCTCGAGGCGCTCGGCGCCGCCCTCGCCGCCCTGGGCGGCCGCCGCCCCCCGCCCCTCTCCGCGCTGGTGGAGCCGCCCGCGCCCCACGCGCTGGAGCGGCTCCCGGCGCTGGCCTCGGCGCTCCCCCGCGTCCGCCGCCTGCCGCCCGCGCCCCTGGCCACGCCGGCCGGCCCCCGCGACGTCCTCCTCGGGCTCGACATCGGCTCGACCGGCTCCAAGGCGGTCGCGCTCGACCTGGAGCGGCGCGAGCCGCTCTGGGACGGCTACCTCCGGACCGACGG
>JAJXSQ010000209.1 GCA_021784495.1 Myxococcales bacterium
CGCCGGCGGCGCCGCCGGGCCGGGGCCGGGGCCGGAGGCGGCGGTGCGGGTCGAGGGGCCGGGCGGGGAGCGCTGGCTCCTCCCCCGCGCCGAGCCGGTCCACGCCGAGGCGCGGGAGCCGGGGGGGGTGGCGATCGTCCTCCAGGACGTGACCCGCCTGCACCGGGTGGACGAGCTGCGCGACGACCTGGTGGCGACGGTGGCGCACGAGTTCCGCACCCCGCTCACCTCGCTCCGGATGGCCGTCCACCTCTGCCTCGAGGGGGCGGCCGGGGCGATCACCCCGACCCAGGCCGACCTGCTCGGCGCGGCGCGCCAGGACTGCGAGCGGCTGCAGGGGATCGTGGACGACCTCCTCGACCTCTCGCGGATCCAGGGCGGCCGCCTGGAGCTCGCGCGCCGCCCCGTCGCCGCGCGGGCGCTCCTGGAGGCGGCCCACGCCGCCGCCCGGGACGCCGCCGCGGCCGCCGGCTGCGCGCTCGGCCTGCGCGCCGACGACGCGGTGGCGAGCGCCGACCCGGAGAAGGTCGGGCTGGTCCTGTCGAACCTCCTGGCCAACGCCCTGCGCCACTCCCCGCCGGGCGGCGCCGTGCTCCTCTCGGCGGCGGGCGGCGCGGCCGGGGGGGCGGTCCGGTTCGAGGTGGCCGACGCGGGGGAGGGGATCCCGCCGGAGTACCGGCAGCGGATCTTCGAGCGGTTCTTCCGGGTGCCGGGGCGGCCGGGGGGCGGCGCCGGCCTCGGGCTGTCGCTCGTCCGCGAGATCGTGCTCGCCCACGGCGGCGCGGTCGGGGTGGAGAGCGAGCCGGGGCGCGGCAGCCGCTTCTGGTTCACCCTCCCGGCGGCCGGCCGCTGAGCGCGCCCGGGGCCGGCCGCGGCCCCGGGGTCACCGCCCGAGCTTCTTGCGCTTCCGCCAGAGCGTCGAGGCGTCGATGCCGAGGACCCGGGCCGCCTCCTCGAGCGTCGGGGTGCGCGCCAGCACGCGCAGGACGTGCTCGGTCTCGATCGCCTCGACGGTGTAGTCGCCGCCGAGGGCCGGGACGTCGGCGACCTGCGCCTGGATCCGCTCCGGCAGCGCCTCGATCTCCAGCACCGCCGCCGGCGAGAGGATCACCGCCCGCTCCATCGCGTTGCGCAGCTCGCGCACGTTCCCCGGCCAGCGATAGCCGAGGAGGGCGCGCTCCGCCGCCGGGGAGAGGGCCGGGACCGCGCGGCGGGCGGCGGCGGCGAAGAACGTCAGGAAGCGCCGGGCGAGCGGGAGCACGTCCTCCGGCCGGTCGCGCAGGGCCGGGGCCGTCACCTCCACGACGTTGAGCCGGTAGAGGAGATCCTCGCGGAAGCGCCCCGCGGCCACCTCCGCCTCGAGCGGGCGGTTGGTGGCGGCGACGATCCGGACGTCGGCGGTCCGGGTCCGCGTCTCGCCCACCCGCTCGAAGGCCTTCTCCTGGAGGAACCGGAGCAGCTTCGCCTGGAGGGCGGGCGAGATCTCGCCGATCTCGTCGAGGAAGACCGTCCCCCCCTCCGCCGCCTCGACCCGCCCGAGCTGGTCGCGGACGGCGCCGGTGAAGGCGCCGCGGGCGTGGCCGAAGAGCTCGCTCGCCAGGAGCTCGTCGGAGAGGGTGGGGCAGTTCACGAGGACGAACGGCCGATCGCGCCGCGGCGACAGCGCGTGGAGGGTCCGGGCGAGCACCCCCTTGCCCGTCCCGTTCTCGCCGCGGAGGAGGACGGCCACGTCGCTGGCGGCGGCGCGGCCGACCACCTCGAGCACCGCCCGCATCCGCGGCGAGGCGGTCTCCAGCGAGATCTCCGGCGCCGCCTCCCCGAGCCGCGACTCGAGGTCGGAGCGGCGCACCGCCTCGGCGCGCCGCGCGGCCAGCCGCTCGACCAGGTGGCGGATCTGCGCCGGGGTGAAGGGCTTGGGGACGTAGTCGGCGGCGCCGCGCCGCACCGCCTCGACGGCGGTGTCGAAGGTCGCGTAGGCCGTCACCACGACGAGATCGAGGCCCGGCCGCTCGGCGAGGAGCCGGGGGATGAGGTCGAGGCCGCTCTCCGCGCCGAGCCGCAGGTCGAGGAAAGCGAGGTCGTAGGGGGCCCGGCGGAGCGCCTCGAGCGCCGCCTCGCCGGTCGCCGCCTGCGCGACCTGGCAGCCGAGCGACTCGAGGCAGAGCGCGAGCGTGGCGCGGATGTTCCGCTCGTCGTCGACGACGAGCGCGCGCGTCGCCCGCGCCGCCGCGGTGGAGGGCATGGCCGGCATCATGCCACGGCCCCCGGCCGGCCTCAGAGCCGGTAGCGGAGGAGGTGCGCCTCCAGCGGGCCGTTCCAGAGCCGGTGGTCGATCTCGGCGCGCCGGCCGATGGCCCGCTGGAGCGCCGGGTTGCCGGAGAGGAGCACCGCCGCCCAGCCGGCGTGGCGGTCGAGCATCTCGGCCAGCCCCCGGTAGAACCCCTCCAGCTTCCGCTCCTGGGTGCGGGCGGCGGCCCGGTCGCCGGGGGCGCCGGCGTCGCCCATGAGCCGCTCGCCGTAGGGCGGGTTGGTGCAGATCGTCCCCGGCGCCGTCGAGGGGACCAGATCGCGGGCGTCGGCCCGCTCGATCGACAGGTCGGCCTCGACGCCGGCCAGGTGGGCGTGGCGCCGGCAGGCGTCGATCGCCTTCGGGTGGAGATCGCGCGCCAGGATGGGGGCGGGCGCCGCCGGGAGGATCTCCGCGCGCGCCTGGGCCCGGAGCCGGTCCCAGCGGGACTGCAGCTCGGTCCGGTAGCAGGGCCAGCGCTGGAAGGCGAAGGCGCGGTCGAGCCCGGGGGGGATGCGGCGCGCCCGGAGCGCCTGCTCGATGGCGAGGGTCCCGGAGCCGCAGAGCGGGTCGACGAAGGGCGCCGCCGGATCGACCCGGCCGAGCAGGAGCACCGCGGCGGCGAGCGTCTCCTTGAGCGGGGCGACGGTCGCGGTGGTCCTCCAGCCGCGCCGGTGGAGCGGCTCGCCCGCCAGGTCGAGGGAGAGGGTGGCCCGGCCGCCGGCGAGGTGGAGGACGATGGGGACGTCGGGGTTCCGCGGGTCGACGTCCGGGCGGGCGCCGAGCCGGTCGCGGAGCACGTCGACCACCGCGTCCTTCACCTTCAGCGCCGCGAAGCCCGAGTGCTCGAGCCCCGGCGCGGTCCCCGAGGTCTCGACGGCGAGGGTCGTGCGCTCGGTGAGCCAGGGGGTCCAGTCGACGGCGCGCGCGCCGTCGTAGAGCGCCGCCGCGCCGTCCACCGGGTAGTCGGCGAGCTCGAGGAGGACGCGCATCGCCGTCCGGGAGTGGAGGCAGGCCTTGGCGCCGTGCTCGAGGCGGCCGTCGAAGGCGACGCCGCCGCGCCCGCCGCGGACCGCCGGGAGCCGGAGCGCGGCGAGCTCGGCGCGCAGCGCCCCCTCGCTGCCGCGCGAGCAGGTGGCGAAGAAGCGCATCAGCCCCGCCGCTCCGCGGCGCCGGCCGGCGTCGCCGCCGGGAGCCCGTGGACCGCCGCCTGGATCGAGCCCTTCGCGCCCCGCTTGGCCTGGTACATGAGCGCGTCGGCGGCGGCCATGAGCTCGTCGACCGAGCGCGGCGGCGCCACGAAGGTCGCGGCGCCGATCGAGAAGCCGACGCGCCAGCCGTGGCGCTGGGCGGCGGCGAGGAGGGTGGCGCGGAGGCGCGCGAGGAGGGGCTGCGCGGTGGGGCCGTCGGTCTCCGGGAGCAGGAGGCCGAACTCGTCCCCGCCGAGGCGCGCCACGGTGTCCACCGCCCGGGTCGCGCCGCGGAGCGTCTGGGCGGCGACGACCAGCAGGGCGTCTCCCTGGGTGTGGCCGAGGGAGTCGTTCACGTCCTTGAAGTCGTCGCAGTCGATGAAGGCGAAGGTCATGGGCCGGCCGCTGCGCCGGGCGCGCTCCAGCTCGAGCTCCGCCGCCTCCAGGAAGGCCCGGCGGTTGGCGACGCCGGTGAGCGCGTCGGTCCGGGCGAGCGCCTGCTCCGCCTCGAGCCGCTGCCGCAGCCCGTTGAGCAGGAGCACCATCGCCAGGAAGACGCCGAGCTGGACGAGGAGGTTCCAGGTGAGGACCGCGGGGTGGAGCGCCGCCCCGCCGCGGCCGGCGATCGAGGCCCAGGCGGAGACGGCTGCGGCCGCCACCGAGAGGGCGACGCCGGCGTCGATCGAGACCAGCCAGGTGCCGAAGGCGATGGGGGCGAGGTAGAGGAGGGTGAAGCTCGCCTCGGTCCCGGTGAGCGAGTCGGCCACCCCGAGGCAGAGGAGGAGCCCGGTCGCGATGAGCAGCACCCCGGCCCGCGCGAGCGGGCCGAGGCCGTGCCCCCGCGCCGGGAGCGGCTCAGCCAGCGGGGGCAGCCGGGAGGTGAGCGCCGGGTCGTCGACCGGCGCGCCCGGTCCTGCCAGCTCTGGGGGGGGAGCGATCACGATGGGAGAGAGGGTCCGAGGCGGGGGATAGGCCACGGCGCCATGTAGGTGTGCAAGCGCCAATCAGGGTGTGACGACCACCTCGACCCGTCTGTTCGCGGCGCGGCCGCGCGCCGTGAAGTTGGGGAGGACCGGATCGGATCCGCCGAGCCCCGCCGTCGCCACCCGTTCAGGGGAGACGCCGAGCTCCCCCAGCCGGTGCGCGGCCGCCCGGGCCATCGCGGCCGAGAGGCGCGCGTCCTCCCCCGGGTCGGCGGTGGCGTCGACGAAGCCCTCGAGGCGGACGCGGAGGCCCGGGGCCGCCGCCAGCACCGCCGCCAGATCGCCGAGCCCGCCGTCGCGGACGAGCGCGGCGGAGCGCCCGGCGTAGGTCACGTCCTCCAGCGGGAGGCGCCCTCCGGCCGCCAGCCGCCGCGCCCAGTCGCGCTGCCGATCGGTGCGAAGCGCCGGGGCGCCGGCGGCCGCCGGCGGCCGGACGCCTCCCCGGGCGACGGGAGGGGGCGGGGGGAGCGTCGAG
>JAJXSQ010000210.1 GCA_021784495.1 Myxococcales bacterium
CTTCGCTTGGCTGCTCCGCCAGCGCCGCCTGGTCAGCCGGTGGGAGTGGAAGGCCGAGAACTTCCTCGGCCTTCTCCAGCTCGCCTGCGCCCAGATCCTCTGGAGGAGGTTCTGAGATGCGTTCTAGGCAGCCGGAGCGACCGGCGCGAGGCCCGATCGCCGTCGGCGCCATGTTGACAACCAGCGCGCCATTTGTCATCACGTCTCCCATGCCGGCCAGGCTGACCGAGTCCCAGGCGGCGGCGCGCCGCACCCAGGTGCTCGAAGCCGCGCGCTGGTGCTTCCTCCACTTCGGCTTCTCGAAGACCTCCTTCGAGGACATCGCGAAGCGCGCCGGCATCTCGCGCACGCTGCTCTACCGGATCTTCGAGGACAAGGAGGACGCCTTCACCGCGGTCTTCGTGCGCTGGCTGGTGGCGCGACACCCCGAGGCGCGGAAGGCCGCGAGCGCCTCGGGCGACCCCCGCGAGCGCCTGCTGACCGTGTGCCGCGTCATGGTGCTCGAGCCCTGGGCCGACATGTCCGCGGCGCCCATGGGGTCGGAGTTCCTCGACGTCTGCGCCCGGATCGACCCCGAGATCGAGGCGCGCCATCGCGGGGTGGCGCTGCGTTGCGTGGAGGCGATCCTGGGAAGCCGGCCGGACGCCGAGGTCTTCTTGCTCGCCCTGGACGGCCTCCTGGCGGACCAGCCGAAGGTGCCCGTGCTCCAGCGCCGTCTCCGGATCCTGGCGGAGCGTTTCGTGCCGGCCCGGAGCGCCGGCCGTGGAGGGACCCGCCGATGAAGCTCGTCATCTTCGGTGCCACCGGCATGGTCGGCGCGGGGGTCCTGCGCGAGGCGCTCGCAGCCCGGGACGTGGAGGCCGTGCTGAGCGTCGGACGGCGCTCGTGCGGCGTGGCGCACCCCAAGCTCCGGGAGCTGCTCCTCTCCGAGCTGTTCGACTTCGCGGCCGTGGAGGACCAGCTCACCGGCCACGACGCCTGCATCTGGGCCGTGGGGATCAGCTCCGTGGGGCTCGACGAGGCGGCCTACGCCAAGGTCACGGAGGAGCTCACGCTGACCTGGGCTCGGGCCCTCCTGCGCCTCAACCCCGGGCTCTCCTTCTGCTACTGCTCCGCCTTGGGCGCCGGCGGCCGCTCGATGTGGGCGCGCGTGCGCCAGCGCGTGGAAGGCTCGCTCCGAGCGATGCCCTTCCGCCACGCCGGGGCCGTCAGGCCCGGCTTCATCCGGCCCGGGCCCGGCATCCGGAGCCGTACGCGCGCCTACCAGGCCGGGCTCGTCCTGCTCTCGCCGCTCTTCGTCTTCGTCCCCCTCCTCCTCCGCGCCCTCCCGGGCCTCTTCACCACCTCCGAGCGGCTCGGCCGCGCCATGCTCCGAGTCGTCGAAGGGCGCGCCGACCGGTTCATCCTCGAGTCCGCCGACATCAACCGGATCGGAGGGTGAAGGCGGCCCCGCGCGCGGCGCGGAGGCGGAGGGCTCCCTGAAGAAGGGGGGCGGTCGCGCGAGGTCAGGCCGGCCCGCGCCGGAGGATCCGCGCGGCGTCCCGCAGGCCCTCGGCGGCCGCGGCCAGCCTGGCGCGGTCGTCGATCCCGGCCGGCGCGCCCTCCAGGCGCTCCGCGGCGCGCTCCAGCTCCCGCGCGCGCTCCGCGCGCCGCTCCAGGTCCTCCCGGAGCTGGCCGAGGGCGATCGCGACCGGGCCTGGAGATCCCGCGACGCCCGCGCCCACCTCCCGCAGCGGCACGAGGCGCGCCAGGGAGCTGCCCAGGGCGAGGAGGTCGAGGGCCCGGTCGGCGGCGCCCGCCAGCCGGCCGTCCAGCTCCGCCGCCAGGGCGGTCCGGACGGCCCGGTCCGCCACGGCGCCCCGCCAGCGGCGGGCCTCCCCCGCGGTCTCGCTGCCCGCGATCCGCCGGACGTCGCGGACCATCTCCCGGGCGAGCCGGCGGAGGCGACGCGGCGCCTCCTCGTGCGCCGCGTGGAAGAAGAGCGCCGCCACCAGGACGCCCGCGACGATGGCGAGCGCGCGGCTGGCCGTCGCGCCGGCGTCCCCGTGGAGGGTGAACGCCGGGGGCGTCGCCAGCAGGAAGACCATGTTGAAGTCGATCGCCGCCTTCGCCGTCCGGGGGCGCGCCATCGCCCACGCGCCCACGAGCAGGAACGGCGCGGCGAGGAGCGCCGCGCCCGCGGGGCTCCGCGCGAGCGGGAGGAGGAGCACGTAGGCGACGGCCGCCGCCCCGCCGCAGGCCGAACCGACCAGGACGTGGGTCACCCAGGTCCTCGCGCCCTCGTTGGCGGCGAACAGCGTGAGGAAGACCGACGCGGAGACCACCATCGTCAGGCCGTCCCGCCAGCCGGTGACCCACCAGATCGCGCCCACCGCGGCCATCCCGGCGGCCGCCTTCGCCGAGGCGGTGGCCGCCTCGCGGTGGTCGCCCAGGGATCTCGCCCCGGGGGCGTGCCGCGCGACGGCCGAGGCGACCGGCGGGGAGGCGGCGCGCCCGGTGGACGGTGCGTGAGGTCGCCAGCGCAGCGCGCCGGCCCGGATCCGGGCGACCAGGGGGTCGCCCCGCGCGGTGAGCGGGATGGGCTCCGGGGCGGAGCGGGCGTCGGGGAGGGAGGACGCGGCGCCCGGCGGCTGCCGCTCGGCCGCGACGCGGCTCTCGACGAGGAGCCCCAGCAGGACGCGGAGCGCGCGCCTCGTCCGCCGGCGCCGCCACCGATTCATGAGGAAGCCCGGGAGCGCGCGGTCCGTCTCCTCCCCCAGGCGCCCGATCCTCGCCACCAGCTGGCGCTGACGGTCGAGGAGCGACCGGGAGATCCCGGACCTCGCCGCGTGCGCGAAGGCGAAGGCGTCGTCGCCGAGCCGGCGCAGCGCCGCGTCCAGGCTCGCCGGCGCGTCCCCGGGCGTGAAGAGCCCGGTGACCGCCGTCGACACCAGGACCCCCACGAGCGTGCAGAACACGCGGTCCGCGAAGATCCCGTGGACGGTGCCGCCGCCGGCGGAGGAGGGGAGCGCCAGCATGATGGCGGTGTAGCCGGCGAGGAGGACCCCGTAGGCGCGCGCCGGGCGCACGAACGCGGCCGCGCCCGCGCAGAGCGCGCCCCAGAGCGCGAGGCCGGCGACGAGCGGCACCAGCCGACCGGCGAAGAGCGCGAGCAGCCCGAACCCCACGGCGGCCCCGACCAGCGTCCCGGCGACCCGGAGGAGGCTCTTCTCGAGGAGGAGGCCCCGCGTCGGCTGGGCGACGAGCCAGACGGTCATCGCGGCCCAGTGGCCGTGGTGAAGGCCCAGGGCCGTGGCGGACAGCAGGGCGAGCTGCGCCGCGACGGTGGTCCGGACGGCGAACCCCGCCGACGCCCGCGCGCCCTCGACCCGCCACCGAGGCCACCGCCGCGAGGTGCTCGTGGGCGCTGTCGTTCGCGATGCGGGCAAGGGCACGGGTGCTCTTCGCGCGGGAGCCGCGCCGCGCCGAAGGCGGTGCGGAGCGCGCGCCCCATGGAATGTGCACCGGACCGGCCGAGGAGGCCAGGGCCTGGACACGTCGCCGGGAGCCTGCCCGGCGGCGAGCGCGCGCGAAACCGCCGTCGGTCGCGCCGCTCCCGTCTGCGCGCCCGGGCGCGCGCCCGGCCCCCGGGGTGCTCGACCGGCGCCCGCCCCAGACGGGGGCGCAGGGAATCCTTTCGCACCGCGGAGGCGCTCCTCTAGGATGCCGGCGAGAGCCGCCTCTTTCACCGGCGGAGGGAGAGACCATGATCCCGTCGAAGCCTCGCGCCGCCGCCGCGGCCCTCCTGATCGCCGCCGCCGGCTGTGGGTCCTCGTCGTCGGGCGGGATCGACACCTCGACCCCGACCGCGTATGCGAGCGCGACCGTGCAGGTGCTCAATCAGTCCTTCAAGGATTGCTACGGGAGCATCACCGACGTCTACTCCGCCTCCTACGCCGCGGCCAACGCCGCGCAGATGCAGGCGGAGATCGCCGCCCTCAAGGTCACCTTCGACCCCGCCGCCGCCGCCGCCTGCATCTCCGGCCTCCAGGCGCAGGGCTGCTGGGCGATGGTGCTCCCGGTGCCCGCGGCCTGCCACCAGGTCTTCACGGGGACCGCCGGGGCCGGCGGCGCCTGCATCGGCGACGAGGAGTGCGCGACCGGGCTGCACTGCAGCGCCGGATCGGCCCCCGGCTCCTGCTCCTCCGGGACCTGCGCCGCGTACGCGCTCCTCGGTCAGTCCTGCGCGTCGACCGCGTGCACCCCGGGGACGACCTGCAACGCGAGCCGGGTCTGCGTGGCCATCCAGCTCGTCGGAGCCGGGGCCGCGTGCGACAACAACACCACCGTCTGCGATCGGGGGTTCTACTGCGCCTCCGGCGCGTGCGCGACGCTCCCGGCCCAGGGCGCGAGCTGCGCCACCTCCCACGTGTGCGCCATCGGCCTCGGCTGCGCGGCGGATGGCACCTGCCAGCCCTTCTCGAAGCTCGGCGCGAGCTGCGGCGGCTCGAGCCAGGGCCCGTGCGGCCTCCCTCCCTTCTCGGGGATGGATTGCAGCGCCAGCAACGCCTGCACCGCCTTGGTCGCCGCGCAGGGGGGCAGCTGCTCGGCCTCCGTCCAGTGCGTCTCCGGGACCACCTGCGACGGGACCACGAACACCTGCGTCCCGTTGCTCGGCGCCGGCGCCGCCTGCACGGCCAACGCTCAGTGCTGGAGCGGGACCTGCTCCAGCGGCGCCTGCACCTCGCCCATCTGCGGTCCCTGAGCCGCGCCCGGCCCCCGGGGCGCTCGCGGACCGTCCCCCCCGTGGAGCGGCCGCGGGACCGGTGCACGCCGGCGCGGCGCCTCGCCGGCCCGCCCCCAGGTCGTGAAGCTTTCCTGGACGGCCCATCCGCATTCCGGCCGTTTCCAGCGCGAGCGCGGGC
>JAJXSQ010000211.1 GCA_021784495.1 Myxococcales bacterium
GCCTCCACCGCGAGCCCGTAGGCGGCGGCGACGCCGATGGCCGGCGCGCCGCGGACGGTGAGGTCGCGGATCGCCGCGGCGACCCCGGCGGCGTCGGCGAGCTCCACCCACCGCTCCTCGAGCGGGAGCCGGCGCTGGTCGAGGAGCCGGACCCGGTCGCGCGCGTCGTCGTAGAGGACGGGCCGGAGCGGCGGGAGCGGCGACCGGCTCACCGGCGCCCCCGCGGGCCGAGCCGCCCGGCGACCCGGAGGCCGAAGTAGACCGCGGCGGCGCCGGAGAGGAGCGCCCCCGGGCTCCGGTCGGCGGCGAGCGCCGCCGTCACCGCCACCGCGAGGAGGAGCGCGACCGCGAGGAAGGCGCGGCTCGGCCCGCCCGCGGACCCCGCGCCCGCGGGCCCCGCCCCCCAGCCCGCCCAGCCCATCACCCGCCCCCGAGCTTCTTCTGGAGGAGCGCCCGCACCACCCCCGGGTTCCCGGCGGCGCCCAGCGCCTTCATCACCTGCCCGACGAAGAAGCCGGTGAGGTCCTTCTTGCCGCTGCGGTGGCGCTCCACCTCCGCCGGGCTGGCGGCGAGGACCCGGTCGACCGCCGCCTCGATCGCCCCCGCGTCGGAGAGCTGCGCCAGCCCGCGGAGCGCGATCACCGCGCCGGGGTCGCCCCCCTCGCGGAAGAGCGCCTCGACCACCTGCTTCGCCCCGGCGCCGCTCACCGCCCCGGCCTCGACGAGCCGGACGACCTCGGCGAGCGCCGCCGGGGTGACCTTCCAGTCGGCCGGCCCCCGCCCGGTCTCGTTCATGAGGCGGGAGAGCTCGCCGATGATCCAGTTCGCGACCTTCTTGGCCCGCTCCGGCCCGCCGCCCGCGGCGGCGAGCGCCCGGTCGAAGTAGTCGGCCAGCGCCCGGTCGCCGACGAGGAGCCCGGCGTCGTAGGGCGAGAGGCCGAGGTCGCGCTGGTAGCGCGCGGCCCGCGGCCGGGGCAGCTCCGGCAGGGCGGCGCGCGCGCGCGCGAGGAGCGGCTCGTCCACCAGGACCGGCGGGAGGTCCGGCTCCGGGAAGTAGCGGTAGTCCTGCGCCTCCTCCTTCGAGCGCATCGAGCGGGTCTCGCCCCGATCCGGATCGAAGAGCCGCGTCTCCTGGACGATCTCCCCGCCGCCGTCGACGACCTCGACCTGGCGCCGGACCTCGAAGTCGATCGCCTGCCGGAGGAAGCGGAAGGAGTTCATGTTCTTGATCTCGACCCGCGTCCCGTACCGCGCGGCGCCGCGCCGCCGCACGCTCACGTTCGCGTCGCAGCGGAAGCTCCCCTCCTCCAGGTTCCCGTCGTTCACCTCGAGCCAGACGAGGACCGCGCGGAGCGCCTTCAGGTACTCGACCGCCTCCTCCGCCGAGCGCAGGTCCGGCTCGCTCACGATCTCGACCAGCGGCACCCCGGCCCGGTTCAGGTCGACGCCGGAGCCGCCGTCGACCGCCACCTCGTGGAGGTTCTTGCCGGCGTCCTCCTCCATGTGGATCCGGGTGAGCCGGACCCGCCGCGCGGCGCCGTCGAGGTCGAACGCCACCTCGCCGCCGAGGCAGATGGGCGCCTCGTACTGCGAGATCTGGTAGCCCTTGGGGAGGTCCGGGTAGAAGTAGTTCTTCCGCGCGAAGACGCTCCGCGGCTGGACCACGCAGCCGAGGGCGAGGCCGGTCCGCACCGCCAGCTCGACCACCTGGCGGTTGAGGACCGGGAGCGCGCCGGGGAGCGCGAGGCAGACCGGGCAGACGTGGGCGTTCGGCGCGGCGCCGAAGGCGGTCGAGCAGCCGCAGAAGATCTTGCTCCGGGTGAGGAGCTGGGCGTGGACCTCCAGCCCGATCACCACCTCGTAGTCCGGGACGGGCATGGCGCGGGTCACCTCCACCGGTCGCCCGGCTCGTCCGGGCCGTCGCCCGGGACCAGCGCCGCCAGCCGCCGCTCGCTCGGGAACAGGGTCACGATCGCGAGGAGATCGACGCCGAAGACGCCGAGGAGCCGCGCGTCCCCGGTCACCATCCAGGCGACGGCCGGGAAGAGCGCCGCGCCCTCGCAGAGCGCCCAGGCGACGGCCAGCCGGGTGAGCACCGTCGCCTCGCGCCCGGCGCGCGAGGGGCCGAGGCGCGGCGGCAGGGCGTGCGCCAGGGCGATGGCCGCGAAGGAGGCGGCGATCGCGGACCAGAGGAGGAGGGGCGGGGCGGCGACCGGGATCGCGCCCGGGCCGCGCCGGGTCGCCGCGACCGCCAGGAAGGCGAGCGGGAGGACCAGCGCCGAGCCCCAGACCAGCCGGGCGATGGCGCGGGTCACGCCGCCCCCGCCGGCAGCGGCGGCGCCGGGAGCGGTCCGACCTCGCGCTCGAGCGCCCGCGCGGCGCGCAGCAGCGTCGCCTCGTCGAAGGGGCGGCCGACGAGCTGCAGCCCGACCGGCAGGCCGCCGGCCAGGCCGGCCGGGACCGAGAGCCCCGGCAGCGCCGCCAGGTTGCAGGTGATGGTGAACACGTCGGCCAGGTACATCTGCAGCGGGTCGGACGACCGCTCGCCGAGCCGGAAGGCGGGCCCCGGGGAGACCGGCCCGGCGACGACGTCGCAGCGCTCGAAGGCGGCGTCGAAGTCGCGGCGGATGAGGGTCCGGACCTGCTGGGCCCGGGTGTAGTAGGCGTCGTGGTAGCCGGCGCTCAGGGCGAAGGTGCCGAGCATGATCCGGCGCTTCGGCTCGGCGCCGAGGCCGCGCCGCCGCGACTCGGCGTACATCTCGGCGAGCCCCCGGGGCTCCCGCGCCCGGAGCCCGTAGCGGACGCCGTCGTAGCGGGCCAGGTTCGACGAGGCCTCGGCGGTGGCGATGAGGTAGTAGGCGCCGATCCCGTACCGCGTGTGCGGGAGCGAGATCTCGACGAGCGCCGCCCCGCCCCGCTCCAGCCGCGCCAGCGCCCCGCGCACCTCGCGCTCCACCCCGGGCTCGACGCCGCCGGCGAACCACTCGCGCGGGACGCCGATCCGGAGCCCGGCGACCCCGCCCTCGAGGCCGGCCAGGTAGTCGTCGACCGGGCGCGCCGAGCTCGTCATGTCGCGGGGGTCGCGCCCGGCGATGGCGCCGAGGAGGAGGGCGACGTCCCGGACCGTCCGGCCGAGCGGGCCGACCTGGTCGAGCGAGCTGGCGAAGGCGACGACGCCGTGGCGGGAGACGCGGCCGTAGGTCGGCTTCAGCCCGACCACCCCGCAGAAGGAGGCCGGGAGCCGGATCGACCCGCCGGTGTCGGTCCCGAGGGTGCCGAAGCACTGGCGCGCCGCCAGGGCGGCGGCGCTGCCGCCCGAGGAGCCGCCCGGCGTCCGGGCGAGGTCCCAGGGGTTCCGGCACGGCTTGTAGGCGCTCTGCTCGTTCGACGAGCCCATGGCGAACTCGTCCAGGTTGAGCTTGCCCAGCGAGACCGCGCCGGCCGCCTCGAGCCGCTCGACCACCGTCGCGTCGTAGGGAGGGACGAAGCCCTCGAGCATCCGCGAGCCGGCGGTGGTCTCGACGCCGCGGGTGAGGAAGAGGTCCTTGAGCGCGATCGGGACGCCGTCGAGCGGCCCCCGCCGGTCGCGCGCGGCGGCGCGGCGATCGGCGGCGTCGGCCTGGGCGAGCGCCCGCTCGGCGGTGACGCGCAGGAAGGCGCCGACCCGGTCGTCGGTCCCGGCCACCCGCGCCAGGCAGGCCTCGGCGAGCTCGCGCGCCGAGACGGAGCGGTCGGCGAGCCGCTCGCTCGCCTCGCCGAGCGAGAGGTGGGTGAGGGCGTCGCTCACTCGATGATCCTCGGGACCTTGAAGCAGGTCCCCTCGCGGGCCGGCGCGTTGCGGAGCGCCTCCTCGGGCGTGAGCCCCGGCTCGAGCGCGTCCTCGCGCAGCCCGGCCGGCTCTCCGGCGGCGAGGGCGTGGGTCATGGGCGGCACGCCGGTCACGTCGAGCTCGCGGAGCTGCGCGACGTGGTCGAGGATGGCCGAGAGCTGGACCGCGAAGGTCCGCTCCTCGTCGGCGGTGAGCTGGAGGCGCGCCAGCGCGGCGATGCGCCGGACCTCGTCGAGCGAGAGGGCCACGGGGAGTCCGACCTACTTCGCCGCCTCCGGGTCGAGCCAGTGGAGGATCGCGGCCATGATCCCCTGCTTCTCCCGCTTGTGGATGTGCTCGAGCTCGCCGCGGTCGAGGAAGACCCCGGCGCAGGCGAAGCAGACGTCGACGTCGATCCCCGCGTAGCGGACCTCCTGGAGATCGAGGCCGCACTTCGGGCACTTCATGAAGTGCAGCTCCTTCAGCCGCTTCAGCTCCGCCGCCTGCTTCTCGTGCTTCGCGGTGAGGGCGAGGCGCCGCTTCTTCTCGGCGTCTTCGCGGACGAAGTACTCGTCCTCGACGTGCGAGGGCTTGTTGACGGTTCCGCGGTCGGACATGGTCACTCCTCGAGCTTCCTGATGGCATTCCGGGCCACGTCGGCCTCGTCACCGTCGGGGTGGAGATCCAGATAACGCTGGTACTGCGTCCTCGCCTCGGCGTTCCTGCCCTGCGCGCGCAGGGTCTCGGCGAGCCCCATGAGCGCGTCGGCCTGCTCCGGGGCCGCGCGGAGGCTCTCCTCGAAGGACGCCTCCGCCGCCGGGTACCGACCCAGATCGAGATAGCACAGACCCCGCCCGGTGAGGGCGTCGGCGTTCTCCGGCTCGCGATCGACGATCCGGTCGTAGAGCGAGAGCGCGCCGAGCGCGTCCCCCCGGCCGCGCAGCCTCGCGGCCTCGCCGAGGATCCGCCGGAGCTCGCCGGCGCCGTCGGCGGCGGACGGCGGGGCGCGCGGAGGCGGGGGCTCCGCCGGCGCGGGGGCAGGGGCGCCGCTCGCGGGGGGACTCGCCGGCTCG
>JAJXSQ010000212.1 GCA_021784495.1 Myxococcales bacterium
AAGCAGATGGGCTGGCGGCGCGTCGGGATCGCCACCTGCATCGGGCTCCTCGACGAGTCCTCGCGCCTGGCGGCGATCCTCGAGGCGCAGGGGCTGGAGCCGGTCTCCATCTGCTGCAAGGTCGGCTCGATCGACAAGCTGCGGCTCGGCCTCCGGGAGGAGGACAAGGTCCGGCCCGGCACCTTCGAGCCGCTCTGCAACCCGGTCGCCCAGGCGGAGATCCTGAACCGGGCGGGGACCGACATGAACGTGATCATGGGGCTCTGCGTCGGCCACGACATGATCTTCACCCGCCACGCGGCGGCGCCGACCACCACGCTGGTCGCGAAGGACCGGGTGACCGGCCACAACCCGGTCGCGGCGCTCTACGGGACCCACTTCTACTTCAAGCGCCTGGCCACCCGGCCGGCCGGGGGGTGAGGCCGTGGCGGACGGGGCCGGGGGCGGTCGGCCGGAGGACGGCGCCGGCGCGGCGGTGGCCGACGCCGCCTCGCGCCCCGCGCCGAACCCCCTCGAGGACCCGCTCTCCCCCGAGGCCGGGCGCGCCCGCCTCGCCCGCTCCCTCCGGATCCTCACCCGCTGCCACGACGCGATCCTCCGCGCGGAGGGGGAGGCGGCGCTCCTCGCGGAGATCTGCCGGGTCCTGGTCGAGGTGGGCGGCTACGTCATGTGCTGGGCGGGCCTGGCGCTGTCGGACGAGCGGCGCACCATCCGGCCGGTCGCCTCCGCCGGGCGCGACGAGGGCTACCTGGACGCGGTCGACCTCGTCTGGGCCGACGAGGAGCGCGGCCGCGGGCCGACCGGGACCGCCGTCCGGGAGGGGCGCGCGGTCGTCGGCGGCGACTTCGCGACCGACCCGCGCCTCACGCGCTGGCGCGCGGCGGCCCTGGCCCGCGGCTACCGCTCCTCCACCGCCCTGCCGCTCGCCTGCGACGGGGAGCGGATCGGCGTGATCACGATGTACGCCGCCGAGCCGCGCGCCTTCGACGACGACGAGGTGGTCACGCTGCGGCGGCTCGCCGCCGACGTCGCCTTCGGTGTCCTCGCCCACCGCCGGCGGACGGAGCGGGAGGCGGTGGACCGGGACCTCCGTGAGCGGGAGGAGGCCTTCCGCACGGTCTTCGAGACCAACCCCGAGTCGATGACCGTCATCCGGGCGTCGGACGGGATCTTCCTGGCGGCCAACGAGGCCTTCCTCCGGCTCCTCGGCTGGACGCCGGACGAGGTGCTCGGCCGGACCGCCCTCGACTTCGGCCTCTGGGACCGGCCGGAGGACCGGGCGCGGGTGCTCGGCGCCCTGCGGGCGGAGGGGGAGGTGCGGGACGTCGAGACCGACTTCCGGGCGCGGGACGGCCGCCTCCTCCGCGGGCTCCTCTCCGGGCGGGCCATCGCGGTGGCCGGCGAGCGGCGGTACCTCTTCGCGGTCCGCGACCTGACCGCGCGGCGCCGCGCCGAGGCCGAGCGGGACGCGCTCCAGCGGCAGCTCCTCGAGGCCCAGAAGCTGGAGAGCATCGGCCGCCTGGCGGGCGGGGTGGCCCACGACTTCAACAACCTCCTCACCGTGGTCCTCTCCGGGGCCGAGGCGCTCCGCGAGGACCTCGCCGCCGGGCGGGCGCCGGCGCTGGCCGACGTCGAGGCGATCCAGGCGGCGGGCGAGCGGGCGCGCGACCTCACCCGCCAGCTCCTCTCCTTCGCGCGCCGGCAGGTGATCGCGCCGGAGGTCGTCGACCTCGCGCCCCTGCTCCGGGCGAGCGAGCGGCTCCTGGCGCGGGTCCTGGGGGAGGATCTCGCCCTGCGGGTGGAGCTCGCGGAGGGGCTCTGGCCCGTCCGGTGCGATCCGGCCCAGCTCGACCAGGTGATCATGAACCTGGCGGTGAACGCGCGCGACGCCATGCCCCGGGGCGGGCGGCTCACCATCGCCGCCGAGAACCTGGCGCTCGACGAGGTCGCCGCCCGCGCCCGGCCCGGCGCGAGCCCCGGGCCCCACGTCGCCCTCCGGGTCTCCGACACCGGGGTGGGCATGTCGGCCGAGGTGCGGCGCCGGGTCTTCGAGCCGTTCTTCACCACCAAGCCTCCCGGGGAGGGGACCGGGCTCGGCCTGGCCACGGTCCACGGGCTCGTCCGGCAGATGGGCGGGGTCATCGCGTTCGAGAGCGAGGAGGGGCGCGGGACCTCCTTCGAGATCCTGCTCCCGCGCGCCGACGGGGCGCTGGCCGGGCCCGCCGCCGCGCCGGCCCCGCGGCCGGCCGGGGGCGGCGAGGCGATCCTGCTCCTCGAGGACGATCCCCAGGTCCGCCAGGTCGTGGCCCGGGCGCTCGAGGAGGCCGGGTACCGCCTCCTCGTCACCGGGAGCGCCGCCGAGGCGCTCGCCGCCGAGGCCGCCTGGGGCGGAGCGCTCGACCTGCTCCTCTCCGACGTGATCCTGCCCGACCGGCCGGGGCCGGAGGTGGCGGCGGCCATCGCGCGCCGCCGCCCGGGGCTGCGGGTGCTCTTCATGTCCGGCTACACCGGCGACGCCATCTCCCGCCAGGGCGTGCTCGCGCCCGGCGTCCAGCTCCTGCAGAAGCCCTTCACCGGCGGGGCGCTGCTGGCGCGGGTGCGCGCGGTCCTCGACGCCCCGGCGGCCGCCGGCGGGTAGCCGCGCGGGGCGGCGCCCGCCCCTTGCCGGGGGCGCCGGCGGTCTTCCCCGGGAGCGCCGGAGGGATCCGGTAGACGTAGGTCAGGTCGGCCCGGTCCACCCAGTGGAAGAGGTTGAGCCGCGCCACGAACGGCGGCAGCGAGACGAAGACCCGCTCCGCGCGCCGCGCCAGGAAGTCCGCGGCGCCGTCGGGGAGCGGGTACTTCGCGGCGACGAGCAGCGGCACCGGGCTCGCGTCGGCGGCCCGCGCGAGCTCGGCCACGCTCCGCACCACCGCGACGGGGGGCAGGGGCCGGGGCCAGAGGAAGGGGGTCTCGATCCCGTGGGCCCGCAGCGGATCGGTGAACCCCACCCACCGGCCCGCGTACCCGTGCTCCCGGAAGTAGCGCTGGAGCCCGAAGTTGTCGCTGCTCGGGAGCAGGCAGAGGAGCAGCACCGCCGCGAGGTCGAGGGCCCAGACGGCGCGGCTGAACCAGAGGGCCCGCAGCCGGCGCAGGAGGGCGGCGCCGCGCCCGGCGCGCGCCTCGGGGCCCGACCAGAGGAGCAGGAGGCCGAGCGCGGCGGGGGCGAGCATCGGGAAGAGGAAGCGGAACTCCTTGTGGCCGATGAGGCTGTGGCCGATCACGAACGGCGCGGTGAGCCAGGTGAGGAGGTGGCCCGGGCGGCGCCACCAGAGCAGCAGCAGCCCGGCGAGCAGCGCCGCCCCGAACGGCGGGAAGGTCAAGAGGAGGATCCCCGCGTAGGCGTAAGGCGGCATGGTCCCGAAGCCGGCCGCCCGGTCCTCGAACACGTTGACCCGCAGGTAGTTCCAGGGGACCAGGGCGAAGCCGCCGTAGCCCCAGGCGTCCACCAGGACCCCCAGGGCGAGCACCGCCGCGAGGCCGGCCCCGGCGAGCGCGAAGGTCCGCCAGCGCTCCCGGCCGCGGAGGAGGAGCCAGAGCATCAGCCCGGCGATCGCCAGGCCGACCTGGTAGCGGCACTCGAAGGCGAGCCCCAGGGCGGCGCCGGCGGCGAGGAGGCGCCGCGCCGGGGCCCGCGCCGCGAGGCCGCCCCCGGCGCCGGGGCCGACGAGCAGCGCCAGGCCGAGGAGGAGGAAGCTCGTCGCGCCGCTCTCGGACGAGGTCCGGGCGGCGAGGTAGGGCGCGTGGTAGGCGAGGGCCAGCGAGCAGGCCACCGCCGGCCGCCAGGGCCGCGCCGGGAACCAGGCGCGGGTGGCGAGGACGATGGCGACCAGGGCGGACCAGGCGACCAGGCCGCTGGCGACGCGGAAGGCGCGGGTCAGGGCGAAGGGGTCGTGGATCCCGGCCGCCATCGCCCCGCGCGCGAGCAGGTAGTAGAGGCCGGGCTGGGTCCAGCCCCGCATCCGGGCGGCGAACTCCCAGGGCAGGGCGCCGCCGGGGGTGACGCCGAGCTTGTGGCTCGTGAACTCGATGACCTGGAAGTACTCGTCGACCTGGAAGACGCTGTCGCTCGACAGCGCCGCGGCGAGGGTCAGCAGCAGGCTCGCGCCCAGGAAGAGCGCGAGCGCCCTCCGCTCGTCCAGCCCCCCCAGCCAGCGCAGCAGGGGGGGGAGGTCGCCGCCGGGGGCGAGGCCCGGCTCGGTGCCGCGCCCATCCGGAGTGGCGTTCACCGCCCGATGTTACAGGCCACCGGGGGCGCGAAGGAAGCCGTCCGCGCTCCGCGCCGCGGGGAGCACCCGCGGGCCGGCGAGGCCGACGGTGAGGGCCCCCGTGGGACAGGCGCCGACGCAGGCGAGGCAGCGCGAGCAGGTGTAGTCGGTCGAGGCGTTCAGCCGCCCCGCCAGGTGGAGGCTCCGCCCGTCGGAGAGCTGCGCGACGTAGCAGGCCTCGTCGCAGCGGTTGCAGTCGGTGCAGCGCTCGGGGCGCAGGCGGACGCGGAGGAGGCTGAACCGGTTGAGCAGCCCCCCCGCCCAGGCGATCGGGCATCCCACCTTGAAGTACATGTAGAGGCTGCGCTGCTTCTCGCCGCCCGCGCCCATCATCAGCTCCATCACCGCGCCGAGCGGGCACATCCAGCGGCAGAAGAACTTGCCGAGGAGGACGCCGGCCAGCGACGCGACGGCGACCACCCGGAGGAGCGGGAGCCCCCCCGGCCCGATCGCCCAGTACAGCGCGACGCCCACCAGCGCCTGGACGGCGCGCCGCCGGGTGACGAGGGGGCGGAGCCGGCTCGGGCGGCGGCGCGGCGCCGGCGCGGCGGCCCTCTCCCCCGGCGTCGCC
>JAJXSQ010000213.1 GCA_021784495.1 Myxococcales bacterium
CGGCGGCGCCGGGCCCCGCCCCCGGCGGCGCCGCGGCGAGCTCCGGCGGCAGGTCGGCGACGGTCACCAGGGGCCCGGTGGAGACCGCCACCGCCCGCTCGACGACGTTCTCGAGCTCGCGCACGTTCCCCGGCCACCCGGCGGCGGCGAGCCGCCCGAGCGCCTCGGGCTCGAAGCCGCCCACCTCCCGGTGGAAGGCGCGGGCGTGCTTCTCGAGCAGGTGCTCGGCGAGGAGCGGCACGTCCTCGCGCCGCTCGCGGAGGGGCGGCAGCCGGATGGGGAAGACCGCGAGCCGGTAGTAGAGATCCTCCCGGAACCGGCCGGCCGCCGCCTCGGCCCGGAGGTCGCGGTGGGTGGCGGCGATGACGCGGACGTCCACGGCGACCGGCGCCGTGTCGCCGACCCGCCGGACCTCCTTCTCCTGGAGGGCGCGCAGGAGCTTCACCTGGGCGGGGAGCGGCAGCTCGCCCACCTCGTCGAGGAAGAGGGTGCCGCCGGTCGCCTCCTCGAAGAGCCCCGCCTTGGCGGAGACCGCGCCGGTGAAGGCGCCGCGCACGTGGCCGAAGAGCTCCGACTCGATCAGGTCGGGGGGGAGCGCGCCGCAGTTGACGGGGACGAAGCGCCGCTCGCGCCGCGCCGAGTGGTAGTGGATCGCCCGCGCGGCGAGCTCCTTCCCGGTGCCGGTCTCCCCCCCCAGCAGCACGGTGATGTCGAGCCCGGCCGCGCGCTCGAGCAGCCGGTAGACCTCCTGCATCGGCGCGCTGCGGCCGATGAGGTTGTGGAAGGCGTAGGTCCCCTCGAGCTCGCGCCGCAGGCTGGCGGCCTCGTCGCGGAGCCGCTTCCGGTCGGCGGCGTGGGCCACCACCCGCGCCGCGGCGTCCGGATCGAACGGCTTCTCCAGGTAGTCGTAGGCCCCCTGCTTCATCGCCCGGACCGCGTCGGCGACCGTGCCGTAGCCGGTCATCATCACCACCTCGGTCGAGGGGGCGCGCGCCTTGACCGCGGCGAGCAGGTCGAAGCCGCCGGCGCCGGGCATCCGGATGTCGGTGACCACGACGTCGAAGGGCTCGGTGGCGACGAGCGAGAGGGCCCGGGCTCCCTCGGAGGCGGTGACCACCCGGTACCCGTCGGCGAGGATCCGCTCGAAGAGCCGGAGGTAGTTCTCCTTGTCGTCCACCACCAGCACCCGGGTCGCCTCGGCGCTCATCGCGTCCCCTCCCCGGCCGAGCGCGGCAGCGTCAGCCGGAAGCAGGCGCCGCCCCCGGACGCCCCCCCGGCCGCGAGCTCGACGTCGCCGCCGTGGGCGCGAGCGATGGCACGCGAGATGGCGAGGCCGAGGCCGGTCCCGCGGTCCCGGGTGGTGAAGAACGGCTCGAAGAGCCGCTCGCGCGCGGCGGCCGCGACGCCGGGGCCGTCGTCCCGGACCTCCACCGTCGCCCGCCCGCCCTCCTCGGCGAGCGCGAGCTCCACGCGCCCTCCGCGGCCCGCCGCCTCGGCGGCGTTCCGCACCAGGTTCGTCACCACCTGGCGCAGCTTTCCGGCGTGGCCGTCGGCGGTCGCCGCGCCGCTCACCCGCAGCGCGACCTCCTCCAGCACCCGCGCCTCGCCGAGGCGCGCCAGGACCTCCTCGCAGAGCTCCCGGAGCGCCACCCGCTCTCGCTCCGGCGGCAGCGGCCGGGCGAGCTCGAGGAGGCCGTCGACGATCTCCTTCGCCCGCAGCCCCTCCTCCTCGACGATCGCCAGGTCGGCGTAGAGCCCCCCCTCGGCCTTGCGGCGCAGCAGCCGGACGTAGCCCAGGATCACGCCGAGCGGGTTGTTGATCTCGTGGGCGACCCCGGCGGCGAGCCGGCCGATCCCGGCGAGCTTCTCGCTCTCCACCAGCCGCGCCTGGTGCGAGGCGATGGCCGCCGCCATCTCGTTGAAGCGGCGGGCGAGGGCGCGGAACTCGTCGGGGCCCGCCTCGTCGATCCGGACCGAGAGGTCCCCCTCGGCGAGCCGGGCGGCGCCGGCCCGGAGGATCGCCAGCGGCCCGGCGATCGACCGGCCGATCGAGAGGCTCACCGCGGCGGCGAGGAGCGGCGCCCCGAGGAGCAGGCCGACGAGCCAGGCGAGGATCCGCCGCTCGGCGGCGTCCGCCCCGGCGCGGGCGCGGGCGATGGCCGCCTCGAACGCGGCGACGAGCTGGGCCGCGCGCTCCTGGATGCGCGTCACCACCACCTGGGCCTGCCCGTGCTCGAGGCGCACCGTCTGCCGGTCCCCGCGGACGACCGCCGGGACGATCCGCTGGCGGAAGATCGCGTCGAGCTCGCCGCTCGCCGAGCGGATGTCCTCCACCCAGGCCCGCTCGTCGTCCCCGGTCGCGTGGTCCCGGACGCGGTCGGTCAGCTCCAGGACCCGCGCCTCGGCGGCGGCGTAGAAGCCGAGGTGGCTCCGGTCGCCGATGATGATGGTGTGCGCCTGGTGGGCGTACTGGTCCCGCACCGCCGAGGAGAGCTCGAGCGCGAGCCGCATCCCCTCCTCGGCGTCGCGCATCCGCGCCATCCCCTCGTGGATCCGCCCGAGGCCGGCGAGGGCGATCCCGGCGGCGAGGGCGAACAGGAGGAGGAGCGCCCCGAAGCCGAGGGCGAGGCGCCGCGCGGTGCCGGACCAGCTGATCATCGCCGCAGCCCGCCCTCAGCACGCGCCGTGCCGGCCGCGCGCCGCGCGGGCGTCGAGGGCTCCTCCGCGCCAGGGCCGGGGGATCCCGGGCGCTTCGTGCGCCGCGGCGGCGCGGGCGCCGGCGCTGGCGCCGCTGCGTGGCCGCTCCCGCGTGGGTTCACCGTAACCGGCATCGTCACATAGTAACCGCCGCGGCCTGCCCGGGCGAGGAGCCGGCGCCGCGGCCGACCCCCGACAGGCCGCGATTCCGCCGGGTTCGCGTTCGCCCCGCCGCCGGCCCGCCCCGTGCACACGTCCGCCGCGAACCCTCACCGGAGTCGACCCGACATGAAGATCCACGCGCTCCTCCTCGCCGCCGTCCCCGCGACCCTCCTCCTCTCGCTCCCGCTCCACGCCGCGGCCGGCGAGCCGGCCCAGGCCGGCATGTCGATGCCGATGCCGATGCCGGCGCCCCAGGTGGTCGAGATCGCCGTCACCTCCGCCGGCTTCGTCCCCGCCCACGTCACGGTCGACGCCGGCCGGCCGGTCAAGCTGGTCGTCACCCGCCGGACCGACCGGACCTGCGCCACCGAGATCGTCATGAAGGACTTCGGCGTCGACCGGTCGCTGCCGCTCGACCGGAAGGTCGAGGTGACGGTGACGCCGGCGAAGCCCGGCTCCTACCGCTTCACCTGCGGCATGGGGATGGTCGCCGGCGTCATCGAGGCCCGCTAGCCGCGGCCGCAGGACCCCTGCCATGCACCGCCCCGCCGCCCTCGCGCTCCTCCTCGCGATCCCGTCCCTCGCCGCGGCCGGGGACGATCCGGTCCTCGCGCGGCTGCAGGCGCAGGCGATCGACCACGACCCCGGGCTCGCCCAGGTCCGGTCGATCGCCGCGGCGGAGGCGGAGCGCGTCGGCCCGGCCGGCGCCCTCGCCGACCCGGTCCTCAGCCTCGGGATCCAGAACGACGGCTTCCAGGGGATCGAGATCGGCCGCATGGAGACGAGCTTCTGGCAGGTGATGATCACCCAGCCGCTCCCCTGGCCGGGGAAGCTCGATCTGCGGACCGAGGTCGCCCGGCTCCAGGCCCGGGCGGCCCGGGCCGCCGTGGACCGGGACCGGCTGGGCGTCGCCGCCTCGGTGGCGCGGGCCTACGTCGACCTCCTCCTGGCGCGCGAGCGCCTGGCCCTGCTCGACCGGCGCGACGCCCTCTGGCTGCAGGCCGAGGGGAGCGCGCGCGCCCGCTACGAGTCCGGCGAGGGGCCGCAGTCCGACCTGCTCCGGGCCCAGCTCCAGCGGCTCCGGCTCCGCCAGCTCCGGGCGGCGCTCGCCGCCGCCGAGCGGACCGCGGTCGAGGCGCTCGACCGCCTCCGGGGCCGGCCGCTCGACGAGCCGGTGGCGACCCCCGCCAGCCTCGAGGGCTGGGGCGCCCCGCCGCTCCTCGACGAGGCCGCGGCCCTCGCCGACGCCGCGGCCCGGAGCCCGGAGCTGGCGGTGGCGAGGCTGGCCGCGCTGCGCGACGTTCGCGCCGCGGACCTGGCACGGCGCGAGCGCTTCCCGGACCTGGCCGTCTCCGCCGGCGTCATGCCGCGCGGCGGGCCCTTCCCGCCGATGTGGCTCGCCGGCGTCTCCTTCACCCTCCCGGTCTTCGCCCGGGTGAAGCAGGATCGCGCCGTCGCCGAGGGCGACGCCCGGGCCACCGCCGGCGCCGCCGGCGAGCAGGCGATCGCCGAGCTCCTGCGCCTCCGGGTGCGCGAGCGCCGGGAGGCCCTGGGCGCGCTCGTCGAGCAGATCGGGATCTACGACGCCGGCCTCCTCGTCCAGTCGGAGGCGACCGCCGCGAGCACGCTGGCCCAGTTCCGGGTCGGCCGCGTCCCCTTCGCCGCCCTCCTCGAGGCGATCGACGGCACCATCGCCGATCACGAGGGGCTCCTCGACGCCCTGGCGGCCGCGCGGCGGATCGCGATCGCCGGCGAGGAGGTGAGCCTCGAGCCGACCCCGGGCGCGGGGGTCGCCAGCCCCGCCGCCGCGGGGATGGGCGCCGCACCTCAGGCCTCCGGGGACTCGCCGCCGTCCGGCGGCGCGGCGACCTCCGGCTCGATGTGAAACGCCGGCGGCCCCGGCCCGCACCCTGGAGACCCCGACGATGACCGACGCGACCCCCTCCCCCTCCCCCGCCGGCCGGCGCTTCCGC
>JAJXSQ010000214.1 GCA_021784495.1 Myxococcales bacterium
GCCGGGCTCGCCCCGGCGCCCGCGGAGGCCGGCGCCTGCCGGGATCCGCGGCGCGCGGGCCGGCCCGCTAGCGCATCATCGCCGCCTGGGGGGCGGCCGGCTGCTGGACCGGGGCCGCGAGCGGCTTGCGCTCGATCCGCTCGCCGTTCGCCAGCATCTTGAGCGAGAGGGAGAGGAGGCTCGCGAGGAGCTCGCCCGAGCCCGGCACGTCGAGCTTCCGGTAGATCCGCTTGCGGCGAGCCCGGATCGTCTCGGGGGAGACGCCGGCGGCGGCCGCGGAGTCCTTGCAGGCGAACCCCTGGGCGATGCGGAGCACCTCGGCCCGCTCGGCCGGGGTGAGCGTCGAGCCCTCCATGAAGCGGGCAGCGAAGGGGGTCAGGATCTCGATGTCGATCTGCGCCATGGTCGCGTTCCCCGTTGTGTGGCCCCACACCGAGGGCCGGTTCGACTGAGCGGCGAACCCGGCCGGGAGAGCGCTCTCTCCCTTGAAGACCCCACCGGGTGTCCGTGTCAGCGATCGGAACGTTAATACCTACCCTTCTGGTTGCCACCCCCCATGGGACAAATTTTGACAACAGGCTGTATTAGCGGGGTTTTTATGGCGGCGCACAGGGTGCGGCAATTTGTTCGCGCACCCTGTGCGTTACGGGGCGTGACCCGTTAGGGCCACTACCCGATGGAGATGCGGTTCCGCGGCTTCGGCGGGTCGGCCGCCTCGGCGCGGTCCCCGCCGGCCGCCCGCGCGGCGGAGAGCGCCTCTCCGGCGCGCTTCACCAGCGAGCCGAACGAGACCGTGCCGTGGCCGCCGTGGCTCGCCACCCCGACACTCACGGTGATGGGGAAGGTGCTGGCGCGCTCGCGCACGCGGCCGCAGAGCCGGCGCGCCACCTGGAGCCCGCCCGGCGCGTCGGTGTGGGGGAGGAGGATCACGAGCCGCTCGTCCGAGAACGGGACGGCCAGATCGATGTCGCGCACGACCGAGCCGACGAGGCCGGCGAGCTCGCCGAGGAGCGCCGCCCGCGCGTGCGGGCCGATCAGCTCCGCCACCTCCGCCCAGCGATCGACCGAGAGCAGGCAGAGCGAGATCGGGATGCCGTAGCGGCGGGACCGCTTCACCTCGACGAAGAGGAGCCGCTTCAGGAAGGCGAGGTCCTGGAGCCCGCTCGAGGTCGGCGGCTTCCCCCGCTCGGCGGCGCGCAGCTGACGCTGCGCGACGGTGAGGCGCGCCGCGAGGGCGCAGGTCCCCGCCACCTGCGGCGCCGTCAGCGGCCCGACGAGCACCCCGTCGGCCCCCAGCCCGCCGGGGTGGGCCTCCGCCTCCTCCTCGTCGAAGAAGAGCGCGAGCACCGCCAGGTGGGGATCGGCCCGCTTGAGGGCGGCCACCACCAGGTCGGCCCCGGGCGCCGCGCGCACCACCGCGGCGACGTGCCGGGTCGGGTCGAGCCGCGCCGCCGCCTCGGCCGGCAGGACCGGGTCCATGCCGAAGCCGGCCGGCTCCAGGTCCCGGCGGAGGGCCGAGACCACCGGCTTCGAGTCGACCGCGACGAGGATGCGCGCCGCCATGCTCCGTGCAATGTATCATCAGCGCCCCCGTGGCTCCTCTCCGTCTCGCGCTCGCGCAGGTCGACACCACCGTCGGGGATCTCGACGGCAACGCCGAGCTGGTGCGGCGCGCCACCGCACGGGCGCGCGCCGCCGGCGCCGGGCTGGTGCTCTTCCCCGAGCTGACGCTCACCGGCTACCCCCCCCGCGACCTCCTCGATCTCCCCGGGTTCGTCGAGCGGGCCGACCGCGCCCTCGCCGCCCTCGCGGCGCCGGCCGACTGGTCGCGCGGCCTCTCGATCGTCGTCGGCTTCCCGGAGCGGCTCGAGGGCGCCCCGCCCCCCGGGCTCGCCAACGCCGCGGCGCTGATCCGGGACGGGCGCGTCGCCGCGATCGGCCGCAAGTCGCTCCTGCCGACCTACGACGTCTTCGACGAGACCCGCTACTTCGCCCCGGCGCGCGCCGCCACCGTCGCCCCGGGGGCCGGCGGCGCCCCGGCGCTCGGGCTGTCGATCTGCGAGGACATCTGGAACGACGAGCGCTTCTGGCGGGTGGCGCGCTACGAGCGCGATCCGATCGCCGAGCTGGTCGGGGCCGGGGCCGGGCTGGTGGCGAACCTCTCCGCCTCGCCCTACGTGCTCGGGAAGCCCGCCCTCCGCGAGCGGATGCTCTCGGCGAGCGCCGCGGACCACGGGGTGGCCGTCGCCTACGTGAACCAGGTCGGCGGGAACGACGCGCTGGTCTTCGACGGCGGCTCGCTGCTCGTCTCCGCGGCCGGGCGCGTGCTCGCCCGGGCGCCCCTCTTCGAGGAGGCCGTCCTCGCCGTCGACCTCGACGGCGGCCGGCTGGAGGTGACCGACCTCGACGGGCGGCCGCTCGCCCCGGCGCCCGCGGCGGCCGATCCCGAGGCCGACGAGCTCCGCCGCGCGCTGGCCCTCGGCCTGCGAGACTACGCGCGCAAGTGCGGCTTCCGGAGCGCGGTGATCGGCCTCTCCGGCGGCATCGACTCGGCGCTCACCGCCTGCCTGGCGGTCGAGGCGCTGGGCGCCGGCCAGGTCCTCGGGGTGGCGATGCCCTCCCGCTACAGCTCCGGCCACAGCCTCGAGGACGCCCGGGCGCTGGCCGCCGCGCTCGGGATCGCCCTCCGGGAGGTCCCGATCGAGCCGATGCACGTCGCCTTCCTCGCCCAGGTGCGCGGCGAGGGGGGCCGGCCCCTCGGAGACCTGGCCGAGCAGAACGTCCAGGCCCGCATCCGCGGCCAGATCCTGATGGCCCTCTCCAACGACACCGGGGGGCTGGTCCTCTCCACGGGGAACAAGAGCGAGCTGGCGGTCGGCTACTGCACCCTGTACGGCGACATGGCCGGGGGGCTCGCGGTGATCGGCGACCTGCCGAAGGGGATGGTCTACCGGGTCGCGCGCGCGGTGAACGCCCGGGCCGGGCGGGCGCTGGTGCCGGAGCGGACCTTCGCCAAGCCGCCCTCGGCCGAGCTGCGGCCGGACCAGACCGATCAGGACTCGCTCCCGCCCTACGACGTCCTCGACGACGTCCTGCACGCCTACCTGGAGGAGCGCCGGGGGCTCGCCGAGATCGTCGCCCGCGGCCACCCGGAGGAGACGGTGCGCCGGGTCCTGCGGCTGGTGACCACCAGCGAGTACAAGCGCCGGCAGGCGGCGCCGGTCCTCAAGGTCTCGGAGAAGGCCTTCGGCGAGGGGCGGCGCCTCCCCATCGCCCACCGCTGGCGCGACTGACCGGGGCGCGCCGGGGCGCGCCGCGCGGGCTCAGACCTGCATCACGTCCTTCTCCTTGGCGGCGACGATCTCGTCGATCGCCCGGACCCCGTCGTCGGTCTCGCGCTGCACCTTCTCCTGCGCCTTCTTCACGTCGTCGGCGGCGGCGTCGCCGTCCTTCTCCGCCGCCTCGAGCAGCTCCTTGGCGTCGCGCCGCTCGTTCCGGACCGAGACCTTGAACTCCTCGCCCTTGTGCTTCACCTGCTTCACGATCTCGCGGCGGCGCTCCTCGGTGAGCGCCGGGATCGGGACGCGGACCAGGTCCTTGTCGGACATGGGGTTGAAGCCGAGGTTCGCCTCCCGGATCGCCTTCTCGATCACCGGGATCATCGCCTTCTCCCACGGCTTGCAGACGATGAGCCGCGGCTCGGGGACCGAGAGGGTGGCCACCTGGTTGAGCGGCGTGGCGGTGCCGTAGTAGTCGACCTTCACCCCGTCGAGCATGTGCAGGGACGCCCGGCCGGTGCGCACCGTCGAGAGCTCGTGGCGCAGGGTGTCGAGCGTCTTGGCGATCCGCTCGTGCAGGTCCTTCAGGACGTCGTCGACGACGCTCATGGTCGCTCCCGGGTCAGGCGTTGGAGGCGCGCCCGCCGACGGCGCGGCTCACCGTGGTGCCGATCTCCTCGCCCTGGACCACGCGCTTCACGTTGCCCCGCGCGGTCGAGTCGAAGACGACGATGGGGAGATCGTTGTCCATGCAGAGGCTGATGGCCGTCGAGTCCATCACCTTCAGGTTCTTCTTGAGGACGTCGAGGTAGCTGAGGTGGCGGAACTTGGTGGCGGCCGGGTTCTTCTTCGGGTCGTCGGTGTAGACGCCGTCCACCTTGGTCGCCTTGAGGAGCACGTCCGCGTGGATCTCCATGGCGCGGAGCGAGGCGGCGGTGTCGGTGGTGAAGTAGGGGTTCCCGGTGCCGGCCGCGAAGATCACCACCCGCCGCTTCTCGAGGTGGCGGATGGCCCGCCGCCGGATGTAGGGCTCGGCGACCTGGTGCGCCTCGATCGCCGACTGGATCCGGGTCTCCACCCCGATCCGCTCCAGCGCGTCCTGGAGCGCCACCGAGTTGATCACCGTGGCGAGCATCCCCATGTAGTCGGCGCTCGAGCGGTCCATCCCCTCGGTGGCGCCCGAGACGCCCCGGAAGATGTTCCCGCCGCCGATGGTGAGGGCCACCTCGATCCCGAGGTCGACGCAGTCCTTCACGTCCTGGGCGATGGCGGCGAGCGACTTCGGGGCGATGCCGTACTTCCCCTCGCCCATCAGCGCCTCGCCCGAGAGCTTGAGGAGGATGCGCTTGTAACGGCTCTTCGGCCTCTCGGATCGCTCGATGGGCATGTCGGCGCGTTCTATCGAAGCGCGCGGGGTGGGTCAAGGCGCCGGGATTCCGGGGATTCTACGCGGGCGCCGCGGGCCCCGGCGGCGGACCGCCCGGCGACGCCGCGCCACCCC
>JAJXSQ010000215.1 GCA_021784495.1 Myxococcales bacterium
CACCGGATGGCCGAGCCGAAAAACTTTGCACACCGCTACCGAAGGTCCCGGCGCGAGAAGATCGCCGCGGCGAAGGCGACCACGGCGACCGCGTAGGCGACGCCGTACCCGAGGCCGGTCAGGGCGAAGCTCACCGGGATGGGATCCCGGTAGACCATCGCCTCCTTCAGGTTGAGCGCCTCCAGGTTCGGGACGATCAGGTAGGCCACCTTCCCGATCGCCGCGGCGACCGGCCCCTGCGCCCCCCAGTAGCGGACCAGGTCGGAGGAGAGGTGGCCGGCGACGACGAGCGAGAGGGCGAAGATCGTCGCCAGGGTCGCCGTCGAGAAGGTGGAGAAGAAGGCGGCGATCGCTCCCACCACGGCGAACCGGACGACCATCGAGGCCAGCACCGGGAAGAAGGGGGTGTCGCGGAGGAAGCCGAGCCCTCCCAGGTAGGTGGCCAGGACCGCGCCGAAGACCAGCTCCATCGCCAGCATGTTGAGCGTCACGGTGGCGAGCAGCCCGAGGTAGCGCCCGACCAGGTACCTCGTCCGCGACACCGGCTTGGCCAGGACCGGGTAGAGCGAGCGCCGCTCGACGTCGCGGGCGACGAGGCCGGCGCCGAGCAGGACGGCGATGAGCGTCCCGAAGATCTCCATCGAGGAGAGCCCCAGGTCGACGATGATCCGGTACTGCTCCCCGAAGGTGAGGGCGGAGATGGTGAGCGTCGCCGAGAGGAGGGCCAGGGCGAAGACGAGGAGGTTCACCGCCAGCTTCTGCCGGAGCGCCTCCCGGATGGTGACGGCGGCGATGGCGGCGATCGCTCTCATTCCTCGAGCCCTCTCGGCAGCTTGCGCGGGGTCTGGTAGTCGAAGCGGGGCGCGTGGGGCGCCTCGCGCAGGGTGAAGCGGAACGGGTTCTCCGACGAGTGGACCTTCCCCTCGGCGGCGCTCCAGACGTAGCGGCCGCCGAAGGGGTCCGGCGGCAGCCGCGCGACCAGGCCGGCCGCGACCAGCTCGTCGAGCGATCCGAGCTCGCGGCCGCGCTCCGACCGGAAGCGGGCGGCGGCCCGCTCGAGCGCCTGCGCGTCGCGCTCCAGGATGGCGAGCTTCAGCTGCTCGTCGAGCCGGGCGGCGGTCGCCTCGTCCTTCACCGCCCCGCGCAGCTCGAGGAGCATGGCGATGGCGTCCTCGGGGGTGCCCGACTTGGAGGCGAGGGCGACGGCGAGGTGGCTGATGTTGGGGGAGGCGCCCGGGGTGCGCGCCGCCCGCTCGGCCCAGCGGGCGCCGGCCGCGGTGTCGCCGCGGTAGAACCAGGCGTTGAAGGCGAGGTAGTAGGGGAAGGTCCAGTAGGGCGGCCCCTTCTCGATCCCCTTCTCCAGGATCCGGTCGCTCTCGTCGAGCCGGCCGGCGGCCGAGAGGACGATCCCGGCCGTCTGGTAGGCGTAGCCGTGGCGGGGATCGAGGTCGGTGACCAGATCGACGAGCGGGTAGAGCTTCTCCCAGCCGCGTTTGTCGGCCCTCGGCTCGCCGATGTACTGGACGGTGGCGAGCCAGTAGAGGTCGGAGAGGGTGGTCCGGTGGCCGAGCGCGAGGATCCTCGCGGAGGCGCTCGAGGGGACGTGCTCGACGTCGTAGGGGCGGGCGGTGAAGGAGGCGGCGAGCGCCAGGCCGAGCGCGGCGGCGGCGGCGGCCGAGAGGGCGCCGACGGCGAGCGGCGCGGCGGCGGGGCGGAGGGTGGCGCTCATGGGTAGCGGGGGCTCGAACGAGAGAGGCCGCCCGGATCGACCGGGCGGCCCCTGATTCTAGCCCAGCTCGGGACCGCTGCTAGAAGACGGTGTCGGCCGAGCAGGTGGTGACCTGACCCTCGCCGATGGTGGCGGGCCTGGTGAAACCGCCGCAGGCCGTGTTGTCGGGCGTTCCGCCATCCTGGCTCGCGCAGGCGGGCGCGGCGACGGAGCCCGTACCGGTGCTGGTGCCATCGGATGCGAGCTGGTCCTGCCAGGCGCAGACGAGTGCCTGGGTCCCATCGCCATCGATGTCCGAGTCGGCGCTGATCGTGACGGCCGTGCCGAAGTTGGCGACGGCGCCGGAGGTGGCGGTGGCCGCGCAGGCGTTAACAGTAGGCGCAACGAGAATGGCAGACTTCGCGCCATAAACGCCGTAGGTGCCGCCCTGCACCGCCCAGTCGATCACGGCAGCCTGGAGGACGTCGACGGGCTGCCAGACGTACTTCTGCGCGCCGGCCACATGGGCCGCCGGCACGGCGGCGAAGCCGGCGAAGACTCCGGTCGGCGCGCCCGGGCAGAGGACGCGCTCGCTCTGGCGGAGCGAGGCCTCGCTCTTGTAGATCGCCTCGACGTTGGTCTTGAGCTCGGAGAGCTTGGAGCGGAGCTGGTAGCGGAGGAAGTTGGGGATGGCGATGGCCGCCAGGATGCCGATGATCGCGACGACGATCATCAGCTCGATGAGGGTGAAGCCCTTCGCGCTCTTCTTCATGTGCGGCCTCCAGGTGTGGACCAGCGGCGACTCTCGTGAGGGGGCGCTGCTCCCGCCCCGGCTGCTCGCCACCAGAAGCACGCCCGGTGCCAGCGCCCGCTCCACGCAACCGGGCGGGATCAGGGGCTGTGGGGCGACCACCCACCTGCCGCGTCCGGTCGGCCGGGTCGGGGAGGCTGACGTTTTTCGTCACCGCGGGGCCGGCCTCGGGCCCTTTGACAGCCCGCCGCCCCCCGCTCCATCATCCGCCCCGCCATGTCGATCCTGCGCACCGAGGGGCTCACCAAGATCTTCGAGGTCGGCCTCCGGCTGCGCCGCGTCACCGCGGTGGACGATCTCTCCCTCTCGGTCGAGGAGGGGGAGATCTTCGGCTTCGTCGGGCCGAACGGCGCCGGCAAGACGACCACCATCAAGATGCTCATGGGGCTCATCTTCCCCACCCGGGGGCGCGCCGCGATCTTCGAGGCGCCCATCCCGAGCGCCGAGGCGCGCCGGCGGATCGGCTACCTGCCGGAGCACCCGGCCTGGTACGAGTTCCTGACCGGCCTCGAGGCGATGGAGCTCCTGGCCACCCTCTCCGGCCTCGCCGGCGCCGAGCGGCGGCGCCGCTCGGAGGAGCTGCTCGGCCTGGTCGGCCTCGCCGACGCCGCCGGCCGGCAGGTGCGCAAGTTCTCCAAGGGGATGCAGCAGCGGCTCGGCATCGCCCAGGCGCTCCTCTCCGATCCCGCCTTCGTCATCCTCGACGAGCCGATGAGCGGGCTCGACCCGGTCGGCCGGCGGGAGGTCCGCGACCTGATCCTCGAGCTGAAGCGGCGCGGCAAGACCGTCTTCTTCTCGACCCACATCCTCCCCGACGTGGAGACGCTCTGCGACCGGGTCGGGGTGATCGTCGGCGGCCGGCTGCGCGACGTGGGCCGGATCGGCGACCTCCTCTCGCCGCGCGTCCGGGCGGTGGAGCTGACGGTGATCGCGCCGGAGGCGGCCCGGGCGCAGCTCGCCGGCGCCGCCGAGCTGGCCCGCGACGGCGACCGGCTCACCGTCTCCTTCCCCGACGAGCCGGCGGCCGACGCCGCCGTCCGCGCCGTCCTGGCCGGCGGCGGCCGGCTCGTCTCGCTCACCCCGCACCGCGAGACGCTCGAGGACTTCTTCGTCCGCCGGCTCGGCGAGGCGGCGGGGCCGCGCGCCGGGTGACCGCGCCGCTCGCCGCGCGGCTCCTCCAGGCCTGGGCGCTCCTCGCCGGGGCCTCGATCGGCTCCTTCCTCAACGTGGTGATCGCGCGCCTCCCGGCCGGCCAGTCGATCGTCACGCCGCGCTCCCGCTGCCCGCGCTGCGGGGCGCCCATCGCCTGGTACGACAACGTGCCGGTCCTCTCCTGGCTCCTGCTGCGCGCCCGCTGCCGCGCCTGCGCCGGGCGCATCTCGGCCCGCTACCCGCTCGTCGAGCTGGCCGGCGGCGCGGCGGCGCTCCTCGCCCTCCGCCGCCACGGCCCGACCGGCGCGGCGGCGGCCGAGCTCGCCCTGGTGGCGCTCCTCCTCGCCCTGGCCCTGGTCGACCTCGACACCTGGCTCCTGCCGCACGCCCTCACCGGGCCGCTCCTCGCCGGCGCGCTCCTCCTCGCGCCGCTCGGAGTCACCCCGGCCGGCGCGCTCGGACCGGCCGCGGCCGGGGCGGCGATCGGCGTCGCCGTCCTCGCCGCCGTCGCCCTCCTCGGCCGGCTCGCCTTCCGGCGCGAGGCGATGGGCTTCGGCGACGTCTGGCTCCTCGGCGGCCTGGGCGGCTGGCTCGGGGTGAAGGCGCTCCTGCCGGTCGTCCTCCTCGCCTCGCTCCAGGGGGCGCTCGTCGGGCTCCTGCTCGCCGCGGCCGGGCGGCTGCCCCGCCACGCCTCGACCGACGGCTGGGTGCCGCCGGAGAGCGCCGTCCCCTTCGGCCCCTTCCTCGTCGCCGGCGCGCTCGAGTGGCTCTACCTCTCGGGCTGGCTCGCCCGGCTCGCCCCCCCGCTCGCCCTCTTCCGCTGATGGCCGCCGGCCCCCGCGCCTCGCTCCTGCTGGTGGCGGCGGCGCTCGCCGCCGGCATCGCCGCCCTCCTCCTCGCCCTGGGGCTGCCGCTCCTCGCCCGCCGCGCCCTCGACGCCCCGCGCTACGCCCTCCTCGCGGCCACCGCGGCGGCCGCGGTCCTCCTGGTCGCCGCCGGGCTCCTCCGGCGGCTCGTGGGCCGGCCGGTCGAGCGGCTCCTCGCCGCCGCGGCGCGGCTCGGGGGCGGGCGCCCCG
>JAJXSQ010000216.1 GCA_021784495.1 Myxococcales bacterium
CCCCGCTCGCGCCCCGCGCGCCCCGCGCTCAACGCGCCCCCTGGGCCGGGCGGCGGGCGGCGCGCGCGAGGAGGACGGCGAGGAGCGCGAAGGCGGCGACGCCGAGGAGCTGGTAGCCGCCGGCGCCGAGGAGCGCCTCGAGCCGCGGCGCGAGGTCGAGCGGCCCCTCGATGAAGCGCTTCACCGGCGCCGGCATGTTGAGGAAGGCGACGATCACGCCGGTGAGCGCGCCGCCGGCGACCAGGCCGGTGGCGAAGAGCGACCCCGAGCCGAGCTCCGAGTCCTCGGCGGCGCGGCCGCGGCGGCGGCCCCAGCGGTCGAGCCCGCCCTTGAGCGCGCCGCCGGCGAAGATGGGGAGGGTGGTGGAGAGCGGCAGGTAGAGCCCGACCGCGAAGGAGAGCGACTTCACCCCGCAGAGCTCCATGGTGACCGAGACGAAGGCGCCGACCAGCACGAACTGCCAGTCGAGGTTCTGCGAGAGGAGCCCCTTCACCAGCGTCGCCATCAGGGTGGCCTGCGGCGCCGGGAAGCCCGGGGAGCCGATGCCGTAGACCCGGTGGATGACGGTGACGGTGAGGCCGATCACCAGCGAGGAGACGATCACCCCGACGAAGAGGGCGATCTGCTGCGCGCGCGGCGTGGCCCCGACGAGCTGGCCGGTCTTCAGGTCCTGGCTCGTCGCCCCGGCGTTGGCGGCGGCGATGCAGACCATCCCGCCGACGACCAGGGCCATCGGCTCGTAGAGCCGCCCCGTCCAGCCGACCGCGACGAAGACCATCGCCGTGGCCATGAGGGTGGCGATGGTCATGCCGGAGATGGGGTTCGAGGAGGAGCCGATGATCCCGACGATCCGCGAGGAGACGGTGACGAAGACGAAGCCGAAGACGATCACCAGGACCGCGACGAGGAGCTTCTGGAGGAGCCCGTCGCCGGGGATCATGGGGAGCGCCACCAGCAGGGCGACGAGGCCGAGCGAGCCGGCGATGACGGTGACGAAGGAGAGGTCGCGGTCGGTGCGGGCGACCGCCGCCGCCCCCGGGGCGCCGGAGAGGGAGCGGATCGAGTCGCGGAGCGAGCCGACCAGCGTGGGGAGGGTCTTGAGGAGGGTGAGGAAGCCGCCGGCGGCGACGGCCCCGGCGCCGACCTGGCGGATGTAGGCGAAGTAGAGCGCCCCGGGGACGTCGGCGAAGGTGCCCGCGGCGGCGTCGTAGCCGAAGCCGGCGACCGCGTCGTAGCCGACCTTGTGGAGCTGCGCCGCCACCGCGGCGCCCGGGGCGACGACGGCGAGGAGCGGGATGAGGGCGAGCCAGGCGAGGACGCCGCCGGCGACGAGCTGGCCGGCGATCGCCGGGCCGATGATGTAGCCGACCCCGAGGTACTCGGGGGTGATCTCGGCGTTCACGGTGGCCGAGGGGAGCCAGCGGTTGGTGCGGCTGGTCACCCAGGCCGGCGTCTCGGCGACGACCCGGAAGATCTTCTGGAGGACCGCGTAGACGAACGCCGCGCCGAGCCCCTGGAAGGCGGTCCGGGCGAAGTCGCCGCCGCGCTCGCCGGCGATGAGGACCGAGGCGCAGGCGGTCCCCTCCGGGTAGAGGAGGGTGGCGTGCTCCTTCACGATGAGCGACCGGCGGAGCGGGATCATCATGAGGACGCCGAGGATCCCGCCGACCATGGAGAGGGCGAGGAGCGTCCAGTAGCCGAAGTAGCCGGCCCCGACCGACGCCCCGGTCGCCGGGTCGGTGGAGAGGAAGAGGAAGCCGGGGAGGGTGAAGACCACGCCGGCGGCGATCGACTCGCTCGCCGAGCCGGTGGTCTGGATGATGTTGTTCTCGAGGATGGTGGTGCGCAGCAGCCGCCGGCCGAGCGAGATGGCGATCACCGCCACCGGGATCGAGGCGGAGACCGTGAGCCCCGCCTTGAGGGCGAGGTAGACGGTGGCGGCGCCGAAGAGGACCCCGAGGAGCGCGCCGGTGATCAGCGCCTTCGGCGTCAGCTCGGCCATGGCGACGCCGGCGGCGACGTGGGGGCGGGGGGCGCCGCCGGCGTCGGCGGCGGGCGCGGCGGTGGACGGCTCGGCGGTGGCGGGCGCGCGCATCGTGGCTCCGTCGGCTCCGGGGAGGGGGAGCGGCGAAGCCTATCGCGGCTCGCCGGGCGCCCGCCACCCTGCCTCGGGCCCGGGGTCGGGCGGCGGGGCCCCGCCGGCGACGTCGGCGAAGGGGACCCGCCCGTCGGCCCAGAGGATCCGATCGCAGCGGTGGAGGAGCTCCGGCAGGCCGTCGCGGGTGGCGGCGGAGACGGCGACGCCGTCGAGCTGGTGGGCGAGCGCCGCCCCCTCCCCCGGCGGCAGCCGGTCGATCTGGTTCAGGACCAGGAGCCGCCGCTTCCCGGCGAGGTCCAGGTCGCCGAGGATCGCCTCCACCGCCCGGATCTGCTCGTCGCGCCGCGGGTCGGCGGCGTCGACGACGTGGAGGAGCAGGTCGGCGTCGGAGAGCTCCTCCAGCGTCGCCTGGAAGGCGGCGAGCAGCTCCGGCGGCAGGTCGCGGATGAAGCCGACGGTGTCGGTGACGATCACCTCGCGGTCGCGCGGGAAGCGGAGCCGGCGGCTGCTCGGGTCGAGGGTGGCGAAGAGGACGTCGGCGGCCACCACCGCGGAGTCGGTGAGGGCGTTGAGGAGGGTCGACTTGCCGGCGTTGGTGTAGCCGACGATGGAGAGGACCGGGAGGCCGCGCGCGCCGCGCCGCCGCCGCCGGAGCTGCCGGTCCTTGGAGAGCGCCGCGACCCGCCGCTCCAGCGCGGTGATCCGGTCGCGGACCCGCCGCCGGTCGATCTCCAGCTTGGTCTCGCCCGGGCCGCGGCCGCCGATGCCGCCGGCGAGGCGGGAGAGGGAGTCGTCGCGGCCGACGAGGCGCGGGTAGAGGTAGCGGAGCTGGGCCAGCTCCACCTGGAGCTTGCCGTCGGCGCTCTGGGCGCGCTGGGCGAAGATGTCGAGGATGAGCTGGGTGCGGTCGAGGATCTTGAGGCTGGTGGCGTCGGCGACGTGGATCGCCTGCGAGGGGGAGAGGTTCGCGTCGAAGACGATCAGGTCGGCCATGAGCTGCATCGACCGCAGGAGGATCTCCTCCAGCTTCCCCTTGCCGATCAGGGTGCGCGGGTCGACCTCGCGGCGGTGCTGCAGGACGGCGTCGACCACCTCCACCCCGGCGCTGCGGGCCAGCTCGCGCAGCTCGGCGAGCGAGGCCTCGGCGTCGGCGCGGGTCCGGCCGCGGCCGCCGACGCCGACGAGGAGCGCCCGCTCCCGCCCGCCGGTGCGGCGCGCCGTCCGCGCGCGCGCGAACTCCTCCTCGAGCGCCAGCGCGCCGGCGAGCGCGTCGTAGCCGAGCTCGTGGACCGAGGGGGCGGTCTCGCCGCGCCAGAGCTCGCCGCCCGGGTTCTCGGGGACGAGCCAGCCGAGGTGGATCCGCCCGGGGAGGCCGTCGGGGAGGACCTCGATGGCGGCGACGAGGTCGAGCCGGAGGAGGGCCAGGTCGGTGTGGTCGTCGCGGGTGAGCGGCTCGGCGTCGAGGTGGGTGTGGACGAGCCGCAGGCCGCGGAGGCGGTGGGAGCCGGCGCGGGCGCGGCCGACGTCGGGCAGCTGGAGGCGCCGCGCGTCGCCGACGATCACCGACTGGACGTCCCCCTTGCGGTCGATCAGGACGCCGAGCTGGCGGCCCAGCTCGCGCGAGACGGCGGCGAGGTGGCGGGCCAGCTCCGGCGAGACGACCTCCTCGGCCGCCACCCGGCGGCGGTAGGTGCGCTCGAGCGCGTGGCGCTGGGAGGGCTTGAGGCCGAGGGTGTTGCCGTGGAGGTCGTGCATTCGCGAGGCGGGGGCGGAGTGTAGCGCGGCGCGGGGGGCGGCGCGACCGCGGCGGGCCTGCTAGGCTTGCGCGAGGGGGTGCGCCATGGGCTCGTCGCGTCCGCTCGCCGTCCTCTGCGCGCTCGCCGTGGCCGCGCCGGCCGCGGCCGGTTCGGGGGGGCGGCCGCTCGGGATCGACGCCGCCGACTCGCTGGTGGAGCCGCGGGGGGCCTTCGTGCTCACCGTCCTGCCGGGGGGGCCGGCGGCGCGGGGAGGCCTCCTGGCCGGCGACGTGATCGTCGGCTGCGACGGCGCGCCGGTGGGCGGCCTCGCCGACCTGGAGCGGCTGCTGGCGGCCCGGCGCGGCGACGCCGTGCGGGTGCGCTTCGTCCACGCCGACGGGCGGCGGGCGGAGGCGACGCTGCGGATCGGCCCCCCAGCGCGCGACGGCGCGAGCGGCGCGCGACCGCCCCCTGCGCCGCCGCCGAGGGCCGCGCCGGAGAGCCGGGCGCCGCCCGTCGCCTGGACGCCCTTCGTCGATCCGGTGGAGCACGCCTTCTCGCTCGCCGTGCCGGCGGGGTGGAGCGTGCGCGGCGGGGCGAGGCGGGTGACGCAGGTGGAGGTGCGGCTCGAGGTGCGGGCGATCTCGCCGGACGGCGCGACGGAGCTCTTCTACGGCGACGCGTCGATCCCGCCCTTCATCGCGCCGAACCGGATGCTCGCCATGGCCGGGCTGCGGCCGGGGAGCGTGTACAGCCCCGGCTACGGCGAGCAGCTCCTGGTGGAGCCGTACGCGACCGGCGAGGCCTTCGCCGCGACCTGGGGCGCGAGGCGCGTGGCCGAGCGGTGCGGGGAGGTCCGGCGGACCGGGGCGCGCGACCTCCCCGGGGCGTCGCGCGGGCTCGACC
>JAJXSQ010000217.1 GCA_021784495.1 Myxococcales bacterium
CTCCCAGAGCCGGGCCGCGGTCTCGGCGTCCCGCGCCGCCTCGGAGGGGATCGCCTCGCGGGAGCCCTTGAGGTAGCGGCCGGTCACCGCCGCCAGCTCCGGCGCGGAGGCGGCGAAGATCGACGTCCGGGCCCCCTTCTCCGGGCTCACCAGGAACGGGCCGGCGAGGCTCACCAGGGTCCGCATGAGGCCCGGGTCGTTCCGGCCGAAGCCGGTGGCGACCACCCCGGGGTGGAGGCTGTTGGAGGTGACGCCGGTGCCGTCGAGGCGCCGGGCGAGCTCGGCCGCGAAGAGCACGTTGGCGAGCTTCGACCGGCCGTAGACCACCATCGCCCGGTAGCCCCGCTCCGCCTGCAGGTCGTCGAGATCGAGCGGCGCCATCCGGTGGGCCTCCGAGGCGACGGTGACGACCCGCGCCGGCGCGCTCGCCAGGAGCCGCGCCCGGAGGAGGTGGGTGAGCAGGAAGGGGGCGAGGTGGTTCACCGCGAAGGTGAGCTCGAACCCGTCGGCCGAGAGCTTGCGGTGCGCGTGCATGGCGCCGGCGTTGTTCAGCAGGACGTCGATCCGGGGGAGCCGCGCCTCGAGCTCCGCGGCGAGCCGCCTCACCTCGGCCAGCGCGGCCAGATCGGCGACGAAGAGCTCCGCCCGCCGACCGCCCGCCGCCTCGACCTCGCGGCGCACCTGCTCGCCCCGGACCGGGTCGCGCGCGACGACGGCGACGCTCGCCCCCATCCGGGCCAGCCCGAGCGCGGTCTCGCGCCCGATGCCGCTCGTCGCCCCGGTGACCACCACCGTCCGACCGTCCATCGCTCCGCCCATGCGCGCCTCCCGGGTGCCGCCGCTTCCGCCGAGCCTAGCGCGCGCGGCGCGCGGGCGCCCGGTCTAGAATGGATGGCATGCCAGGCCCGGTCCGACCCGGAGGGGGGACGGAGGTGGCCACCCCCGCCACGAAGGGCGACCGGGAGGTCCAGCGCCCCCCCCTCTACAAGGTCCTCCTCCACAACGACGACTTCACCACCCAGGAGTTCGTGGACTGGGTGCTGGTGAACGTCTTCCGCCACGACGCCGAGTCCGCGCACCGGATCATGCTCCACGTTCACGTGCACGGCGTCGGCGTGGCCGGTATCTATCCGATGGAGGTCGCCGAGTCGAAGGCACGGAAGACGATGGCGCTCGCCCGGGAGGCGGAGTTCCCGCTCCTCTGCACGATCGAGCCGGAGTGACGATGGTGACGGTGTCGAAGGAGTTGCAGCAGACCCTGCAAGCGGCCGTGGGCGACGCCCGCGGGCGGCGCCACGAGTACGTGACGCTCGAGCACCTGCTCCACGCGCTGGCGAAGGACAAGGTGGCCGGGGAGGTGCTGCTCGCCTGCGGGGCCGACCTGGCGCTCCTCTCCCGGGAGCTCGAGACCTACCTGACCGGCACCCTCGAGGCGCTCGAGGCGGAGCAGGATCCGGAGCAGACGGCCGCCTTCCAGCGGGTCCTCCAGCGCGCCGCCTGGCACGTCCAGGGGGCGGGGCGGACCGAGCTGAACGGCGGCGACGTGCTGGTGGCCCTCACCCGCGAGCGCGGCTCCCACGCCGTCTACGTCCTCGAGAAGCAGGGGGTCCGCCGGATCGACATCCTGCAGTTCCTCTCCCACGGCGTCACCCACGAGCCGCGCGAGGGCGCCGGCAAGGCGCTCCCGGGCCAGGGCGAGGGGGAGGGGGAGGCGGAGGAGGACGCGCCGCCCGCGTCGCGCGACCCGCTCGCGACCTACACCGTGGACCTCGTCGCGCGGGCGGCGCAGGGGCTCATCGACCCGCTCATCGGCCGCGCCGCCGAGCTCGAGCGGACGATCCAGGTCCTCTGCCGCCGGCGCAAGAACAACCCCATCTTCGTGGGCGACCCCGGCGTCGGCAAGACGGCGATCGTCGAGGGGCTGGCGCTCCGGATCCACGCCGGGCGCGTCCCGTCGATCCTCGAGGGGGCGACCATCCACTCGCTGGACATGGGCGCGCTGCTCGCGGGGACCAAGTTCCGCGGCGAGTTCGAGCAGCGGCTGAAGGGCGTCATCGCCGCGGTGCGCAAGCGCCCCCGGGCGATCCTGTTCATCGACGAGATCCACACCATCGTCGGCGCCGGCGCCACCAGCGGCTCCTCGCTCGACGCCTCGAACCTGCTCAAGCCCGGGCTCGCCTCGGGGGAGCTGCGCTGCATCGGCTCCACCACCCACGAGGACTACAAGGCCACCTTCGAGCGGGACCACGCGCTGGCCCGCCGCTTCCAGCGGATCGAGGTCGCCGAGCCGTCGATCGAGGACACGGTCCGGATCCTGAAGGGCCTGAAGCGGGTCTACGAGGACCACCACGGCGTCGCCTACACCGCGCGCGCGGTCCGGGCCGCCGCCGAGCTCTCGGCCCGGCTCATCAACGACCGCCGGCTCCCGGACAAGGCGATCGACGTCCTCGACGAGGCGGGCGCCCGCGACCGGATGCGCCCGGAGGCGGAGCGCCACCACCGGATCACCGGCCGCGACGTCGAGCGGGTGGTGGCCCGGATCGCGAAGATCCCGGAGCGGACGGTCACCGCCGACGCCCGCGAGGCGCTCCGCTCCCTGGAGCCGGAGCTCAAGAAGGTGATCTTCGGGCAGGACCCGGCCATCGAGGCGATCGCGGCGGCGGTGAAGCTCGGCCGCTCCGGCCTCGGCAGCCCGGAGAAGCCGACCGGCTGCTTCCTCTTCTCCGGGCCGACCGGCGTCGGCAAGACCGAGCTCGCCAAGCAGCTCGCCCGGATCCTCGGCGTCGAGTTCCTCCGCTTCGACATGACCGAGTACCAGGAGAAGCACACCGTCTCGCGGCTCATCGGCGCGCCGCCCGGCTACGTCGGCTTCGACCAGGGCGGGCTGCTCACCGACGCCGTCCGCCGGACCCCGCACGCGGTGCTCCTCCTCGACGAGATCGAGAAGGCCCACCCGGACGTCTACAACCTCCTCCTCCAGGTGATGGACCACGCGGCCCTCACCGACAACAACGGCCGCAAGGCCGACTTCCGCCACGTGGTGCTGGTCATGACCACCAACGCCGGCGCGCAGGAGCTCTCGGCGCGCCGGGTCGGCTTCGGCGCCGAGGAGCGGGGCCCGGGGAACGCCCGGACCGCGATCGAGCGGACCTTCAGCCCCGAGTTCCGCAACCGGCTCGACGCCTGGGTCTCCTTCGAGGCGCTCCCCGCCGACGCGGTGATCCGGATCGTCGACAAGTTCGTCGGCGAGCTCGCCGGGCAGCTCCTCGAGAAGAAGGTCACGCTGGAGCTCACCCCCGCCGGCCGCTCCTGGCTCGCCGACCACGGCTTCGACCCGAAGATGGGCGCCCGCCCCATGGCCCGGCTCGTCCAGAACGAGCTCAAGAAGCCGCTCGCCGAGAAGATCCTCTTCGGCGAGCTCCAGGCGGGCGGCGCGGTCCGGGTCGAGGTCGACGACGACACCGACGGGCTCCGCCTCGTCGTCGTCCCGGCCCCCGCCCCGGCCCCCGCGCCCGTCCCGGCCTGACGCCGGCCCCCCCGCCGCGGCGGGGATCGCCCGGGCGCTCGCGCCCGGCCCGCCGGGTCGGGTAGAAGCGCACCGTGGATCCCCTCCCGATCGACCCGCTCCTCCCCGCGGTGGTGGCCGCCCTGCGCGCCGGGCCCTCGGTGGTCATCGAGGCGCCGCCCGGCGCCGGGAAGACCACCCGGGTCCCGGCCGCCATCGCCGCCGCCGGGGTGGCCGACGGGGAGGTGGTGGTGCTCGAGCCGCGGCGGCTGGCGGCGCGCCTCGCCGCCCGACGCGTCGCCGGGGAGCTGGGCGAGGAGCCGGGCGGCACGGTCGGCTACCAGGTCCGCTTCGAGGACGTCACCGGCCCGCGGACCCGGATCCGCTACGTCACCGAGGGGCTCCTCACCCGGCGGCTGATCTCCGCGCCGACCCTCCCCGGCGTGGGGGCGGTGATCCTCGACGAGTTCCACGAGCGCCACCTCCCGGGCGACCTGGCGCTCGCCCTGCTCCGCCGGCTCCAGCGCACCGTCCGTCCGGACCTGAAGGTGGTCGCCATGTCGGCCACCCTCGACGCCGCCCCGGTCGCGCGCTTCCTCGACGCCCCGGCGCTCCGCTCCGAGGGGCGCCGGTTCGAGGTGGCGATCGAGCACCTGACGGCCGAGGAGGCGGCGCGCGACGCCGACCGGCTCGAGGACCGGGTGGCGCGCGCGGTGCGGCGGCTCCTCGCCGAGGAGCCCGACGGCCACCTCCTCGTCTTCCTCCCGGGCGCGGCCGAGATCCGCTGGTGCGCGGCGCGGCTCGCCCCGCTCGCCGCCGCCGGCGTCGAGGTGCTGCCGCTCCACGGCGACCTCCCGCCCGCCGAGCAGGACCGGGCGGTGCGGCCGTCGGCGCGGCGCAAGGTGATCCTCTCGACCAACGTCGCGGAGAGCTCGATCACCGTCGACGGCGTGGTGGCGGTGGTCGACTCCGGGCTGGCCCGCGTCGCCTCCCACTCCCCCTGGTCGGGCCTCCCCACCCTGGAGGTCCGGCGGATCTCCCGGGCGTCGGCCGCCCAGCGCGCCGGCCGGGCGGGGCGGACGCGGCCGGGGCGCGCCCTCCGGCTCTACACCCGCCACGACCACGACACCCGGCCCGAGCACGACCTGGCCGAGGTGCTGCGGGAGGATCTCGCCGAGCCGTTCCTGGCGCTCGCCGGCCTCGGCGCCCTCGCCGGCCCGGCCGCCCTGGAGTG
>JAJXSQ010000218.1 GCA_021784495.1 Myxococcales bacterium
GCGGCGGCGCGCCGGGGCAGGGCGCGGGGCTCGCCGCGCTCGCCGCGCGCCGGGTCGCCGAGGTCGCGATCCCGGTGGAGCTCCCCCCCTTCCACGAGGGGGTGCTCGTCGGCGAGCTCCTCCGCGCCGCGCGCGACGCCGACCTGCAGCGGGTGGTGATCGCGACCGGCCCGGCCGGCGAGCGCCGCGGGCTCGTCGACCTGGCCGTCGTCGAGGCGCTCGGCGAGGCCGAGCGCGGCTGGACGCGGGCGGTCGACGCCATGGTCCCGTTCGCCTCGGTCGGGCCCGCGGCGCTGGTGTCCGACGCCGCCGAGGCGCTGGCCCGCTCCGGGCTGCCGCAGCTCCCGATCGTGGCGGAGGGGCGGGTGATCGGCTGGATCGGCGAGCGGGAGCTGGTCGCCGCGCTGCGCCGCGGGTAGCTCAGGGGGGCGCGCAGAGGAGGGCGTTGGCGGCGAGGGCGATCGCCAGCGCGGCGCCGCAGGCGGCCACCACGCCGGGCCAGCCGGCGGCCTGCCAGGCGAGGCCGGGGAGGACCGAGCCGAGCGTGCCGCCGAGGTAGTAGAAGGTCAGGTAGAGGGCGCTCGCGCTCCCCTTGGCCGCGCGGGCGGTCTGGTTCACGAAGGCCGGCGCCACCGCCTGCGCGGTGAAGGTGCCGAGCACCAGCACCACCAGCGCCGCGACCAGGACCGGGAGCCGGTGGGCGAGCGTCCCGAGGAGCCCCAGCGCCGCGACGGCGAGCCCCACGCCGACGAGCGTCGTCGGGGCGACGCGCGCCGAGAGCCGGCCGGCGACCGGGGAGGCGACGACGCCCGCGCCGTAGACCAGGTAGACGCTCGAGACGAGGCCGGTGGAGAGCGCCCAGGGGGGCGCGGACAGGTGGTAGGGGAGGTAGGTGAAGATCCCGATCCAGGAGAAGAAGAGGGCGCCGCCGACCAGGAAGGCGCCGGCGAGCCGGCGGTCGCGCAGGTGGCCGACGAGGCCGCGGGTCGCCGCCGCCAGGCCGCCGACCGCGGGGGCGCGGGCAGGGGAGAGCGACCGCGCCACGCCGATCGCCGCGAGGGCGGTCGCCGCGCCGAAGCCGAAGAAGGCCGGCCGCCAGCCGAGCGTGGCCGCCGCCCACCCGGCCAGCACCCGCCCGGCGAGCCCGCCGACGACGCTGGCGCCGATGAGCCCGCCCACCACCGCCCGCAGCCGGTCGGAGGGGAAGCGATCGCCGGCGTAGGCGACCGAGACGGCGGTCATCCCCGGCACGAAGAGCCCCTGCAGCGCCCGGAGGGAGACCAGGGCGCCGAAGGAGGGCGCGAGGCCGCAGGCGGCGGTCGCCAGCGCGAGGAGGCCGAGCGCGCCGGCCATCACCCGCCGCCGGCCGACCAGGTCCGAGAGCGGGCCGTACAGGATCGAGGCGCCGGCGATGGTGAGCACCACGGCGCTCACCGTCAGGCCGGCCCGCGCCGGCCCCACGTCGAACTGGCGCGAGAGGAGCGGGAGGATCGGCTGGGTGAGGTACATGTCGGCGTAGGCGACGACCGTCCCCAGGTACAGGGCGGGGATCTCGCCGGCGCCGGGACGATCGGGGGACGCCTCCATGCGGGGGACCATAGCCGCGAACGGCGCGGGCGGGGGAGGCGGCGCGGTCACGTCTGAGCGGGTGCGGAGCGGCCGCGCCGTGGGTAGAACAGGGCCACCCGAGGGAGCCCGCGATGGAGATCCGGCCCGACCCCGATCCGCAGGAGACGAGGGAGTGGCTCGACGCCCTCGACGGGGTGATCGCCCGCGAGGGGCCCGATCGCGCCCACGACCTGGTCGAGCGCCTCATCGACCGCGCCCGGCGGGCGGGGGCGGCGCCGCCCTTCTCGGCGACGACGGCCTACCTGAACACCATCCCGGTCGAGCGCCAGCCGCCGCTCCCCGGCGACTTCGCGCTCGAGCAGCGCATCCGCCACTTCGTCCGCTGGAACGCGATGGCCATGGTGGTGCGCGCCAACCAGCACGGCAACGTGGGCGGGCACATCGCCAGCTTCGCCTCGGCGGCGACGCTCTACGACGTCGGGTACAACCACTTCTGGCGCTCCTGGTCGGAGGAGCGGGGCGGGGACCTGGTCTTCATCCAGGGCCACTCGGCCCCCGGGATCTACGCGCGCGCCTACCTCCTCGGCCTCCTCACCGAGGCGCAGCTCGACCGCTTCCGGCAGGAGGTCGACGGGGGGGGGCTGAGCGCCTACCCGCACCCGTGGCTGATGCCGGACTTCTGGCAGTTCCCGACGGTGTCCATGGGGCTCGGGCCGCTCATGGCCATCTACCAGGCCCGGTTCCTGCGCTACCTCCACGACCGGGGGCTCGCCGACACCACCGGCCGGAAGGTCTGGGCGCTCTGCGGCGACGGCGAGATGGACGAGCCGGAGTCGATGGGGGCCATCGGGATGGCCGCCCGCGAGCGGCTCGACAACCTGATCTTCGTCGTCAACTGCAACCTCCAGCGGCTCGACGGACCGGTCCGCGGGAACGGCAAGATCATCCAGGAGCTCGAGGGGGAGTTCCGGGGCGCCGGCTGGAACGTCCTCAAGGTGATCTGGGGGCGCCACTGGGACCCGCTGCTGGCCCGCGACGCGAGCGGCGCGCTCGAGCGCCGGATGATGGAGGCGGTGGACGGCGACTACCAGACCTACCGGGCGAAGGACGGGGCCTACGTCCGCGAGCACTTCTTCCGCGGCCCCGAGCTCCGGGCGATGGTCGCCGACCTCTCCGACGACGATCTCTGGAACCTGAACCGCGGCGGCCACGATCCCTTCAAGGTCTTCGCCGCCTACCAGGCGGCCGCGAGCCACGAGGGGCAGCCGACCGTCATCCTCGCCAAGACGATCAAGGGCTACGGGATGGGGGAGTCGGGCGAGGCCCAGAACATCACCCACCAGCAGAAGAAGATGTCGGTCGAGGCGATCCGGCGCTTCCGGGACCGGTTCCAGATCCCGGTGCCCGACGACCAGCTCGCGGCGGTCCCCTACGTCCGCTTCGCCGAGGGCTCGCCCGAGCTCGAGTACCTGAAGGCCCGCCGCGCGGCGCTCGGCGGCGATCGGCCGCGGCGGCGGCGGCGCTCCGAGTCGCTCCCGGTCCCGCCGCTCTCCGCGTTCGCGCGCCTCCTGGAGGGCTCGGGCGACCGGGAGATCTCGACCACCATGGCCTTCGTCCAGCTGCTCCAGGCGCTGGTGAAGGACCCGGTGCTCGGCAGGCGGGTGGTCCCCATCGTGCCCGACGAGTCGCGGACCTTCGGGATGGAGGGGATGTTCCGCCAGCTCGGGATCTGGAGCCAGGTCGGCCAGCTCTACACGCCGCAGGACGCCGACCAGCTCATGTTCTACCGGGAGGACAAGCACGGGCAGATCCTCCAGGAGGGGATCAACGAGGCGGGCGGGATGAGCGACTGGATCGCCGCCGCCACCAGCTACTCGATCCACGCCACCCCGGTCGTGCCCTTCTTCATCTTCTACTCGATGTTCGGCTTCCAGCGGGTCGGCGACCTCGCCTGGGCCTCGGGCGACATGCGGGCGCGCGGGTTCCTCCTCGGCGCCACCAGCGGCCGGACCACGCTGAACGGCGAGGGGCTCCAGCACCAGGACGGCCACTCGCACCTCGCGGCCGCGGCCCTCCCGACCTGCCAGCCGTACGATCCCACCTTCGGCTACGAGGTCGTGGTGATCGTCCAGGAGGGGCTGCGCCGGATGTTGGCGGAGCAGGAGGACGTCTCCTACTACCTCACGCTCCTCAACGAGAACTACCGCCACCCGGCGATGCCCCCCGGGGTGGCCGACGGGATCCTGAAGGGGATGTACCTCCTCCGGCCCGCCGCCGGGGACGGCCCCCGGGTCCAGCTCCTCGGCTCGGGGGCGATCCTCCGCGAGGTGATCGCCGGCGCCGACCTCCTCGCCGCCGACTGGGGGGTGGCGGCGGACGTCTGGAGCTGCCCGAGCTTCACCCTCCTGGCGCGCGACGGCATGGCGGCCGAGCGCGCCCACCGGCTCCACCCGGAGGCGCCGCGGCGGGCGAGCCACGTCGAGGCCTGCCTCGGGCCGACCGCGGGGCCGATCGTGGCGGCGACCGACCACGTCCGCGCCTTCGCCGAGCAGATCCGGCCCCACGTCCCGCGCCGCTACACCGTCCTCGGGACCGACGGCTTCGGCCGCTCCGACACCCGGGAGAAGCTCCGGCGCTTCTTCGAGGTGGACCGGCACCACGTCGCCGTGGCCGCGCTCGCCGCGCTCGCCGCCGACGGGGCCGTCCCGGCCCGTCGCGCGGCGGAGGCGGTGGCGCGCTACGGCATCGACCCCGACCGGCCCGATCCCTGGACCATCTGACCCCGGAAGATCCGGCCCCGGCGGCCGCGCGACGAGGACGGCATGAGCACCATCGAGGTGAGGGTCCCGGGGATCGGCGGCTTCAAGGACGTCGGCGTCATCGACGTGCTGGTGAGGCCGGGCGACGCGGTGGCGGTGGACGGCTCGCTGGTCACGCTCGAGTCGGACAAGGCGACCATGGACGTCCCCTCGCCGGCGGCCGGGACGATCCGCGAGGTGAGCGTGAAGGTCGGGGATCGGGTCGCCGAGGGGAGCCTCGTCGTCCTCCTCGAGGTGGCGACCGGGGCCGACGGAGCCGCGGTCGGCGCGCCGGCGCCCGCCGCCCAGGGCGCCGCGCCGGTGCCGCCACCGCCCACCTCTGCGGTTCCGCCCGCG
>JAJXSQ010000219.1 GCA_021784495.1 Myxococcales bacterium
CCCCGGCGCGGCCGGAGCGCCGCCCCCGTCCGCCGGATCGCCGATCCCCGGGGGCGGCTCGCCGGCGGGCGGAGGCGCGGGCGGGATCGGCGCCGCCGGCGCGCCGAGGGGGGCGCCGCAGGACCCGCACTGGCGCGCCCCGGGCTCGTTGTAGGCGTCGCACGCCCTGCAGACGACGCCGAGGATGCCGGTGAGGCGGCCGAGCTCGAGCTCGGCGCCGCAGGCCGGGCAGGCGCTCATCGTCAGGTCGAGGGGGCCGCCGCAGCCCTTGCAGGTGAGCACGTTCGTCTCTCCGCACCGGTTCTACCCCGCGCCCGGACGGCCGCTCAACTGGTCGGCCTTGCCGCGCCTCGCCGCTCGACGCTAGGCTCATGGGCCTTGCTCCGCCTCAACGACATCCTCGATCGGGTCGCGAGCTACCACCCGGACCCCGATCTGGACCTGATCAAGAAGGCGTACGTCTACTCGGCCAAGGTGCACCAGGGGCAGCTCCGCAAGTCGGGCGAGCCCTACCTCGTCCACCCGCTGGAGGTGGCCGGGATCCTCGCCGAGCTGAAGCTCGACGAGGCGAGCGTCGTCACCGGCCTGCTCCACGACACCATCGAGGACACCCTCGCCACCAAGGAGGAGATCGCCGGGCTCTTCGGGCCGGAGATCGCCGACCTGGTGGACGGGGTCACCAAGCTCTCCCAGTTCACCGCCGCGAACACCCAGGAGGAGAAGCAGGCCGAGAACTTCCGCAAGATGGTCGTGGCGATGGCGAAGGACATCCGGGTGCTGCTGGTGAAGCTGGCCGACCGGACCCACAACATGCGGACCCTCGACCACATGAAGCCGGAGTCGCAGGAGCGGATCGCCCGGGAGACGATGGACATCTACGCGCCGCTCGCCAACCGGCTCGGGATGCAGGCGGTGAAGACCGAGCTCGAGGAGGTCGCCTTCCGCTACCTGCGCCCGGCCGACGCCACCGACCTCGCCGCCCGGATCGCCGAGCGGGCGCGCGAGAAGGAGAAGTTCGTCGCCGAGGTGGTCGGGATCATCCGGCAGCGGCTCGAGGCGCAGGGGATCCCCGCCGACGTCTCGGGGCGGGTGAAGCACCCCTACTCGGTCTGGCGGAAGATGCGGCAGCTCGACGTCGGCTTCGACCTCATCCAGGACGTCATCGGGTTCCGGGTCATCGTCGACTCGGTCGCGCGCTGCTACGAGTCGCTCGGGATCATCCACGCGCTCTGGAAGCCGGTCCCCGGGCGCTTCAAGGACTACGTCGCCATCCCCAAGCCGAACCGCTACCAGTCGCTCCACACCACCGTCGTCGGGCCCCACGGCGACCGGATCGAGGTCCAGATCCGGACCGAGGAGATGCACCGGGTGGCGGAGGAGGGCGTGGCCGCCCACTGGGCGTACAAGGAGCGGGGGGGGGGGGGGGGGGGCGCGCCCGAGCTCTCGGCGAAGGACGCCGCCGAGTTCGGCTGGCTCCGGCAGCTGGTCGAGTTCCAGCGGGAGGTGGACGACCCGCGCGAGTTCCTCGAGACCGTGAAGGTGGACCTCTTCTCCGACGAGGTCTTCGTCTTCACGCCGAAGGGCGATCTCAAGGCGATGCCGCGCGGGGCCACCCCGGTCGACTTCGCCTTCGCCATCCACTCGGAGGTGGGCCAGCACTGCGTCGGCGGGAAGGTGAACGGCAAGCTGGTGCCGCTCCGCCACCAGCTGAAGAACGGCGACTCGGTCGAGATCCTCACCTCGCCCCACGCCCACCCGTCGAAGGACTGGCTCTCCTTCGTGAAGACCAGCCGCGCCCAGGCCCGCATCCGCCAGTACATCCGGCAGGAGGAGCACCGGCGCTCGCTCGAGATCGGCCGCGAGCTCGCCGAGCGCGACCTGCGGCGCTACGGGCTCGGCCTCTCCCGCTTCGTCCGGTCCGGGGAGATCGACGCCGCCGGGCAGAAGCTCGGCTACCGGACCGGCGACGACCTGCTCGCCGCCGTCGGCTACGGCAAGGTCTCCCCCGCCCAGCTCCTCGCGGCCGTCCTCCCGGTGGACGGCCCCGCGCCGCAGCCCGAGGCGCCGCCGTCCCGGCTCACCGAGATCTTCCGGAAGGTCGCCCGCCGCGCCGGGAGCGGGGTGCGGGTCAGCGGGGTGGACGACATGCTGGTCCGCTACGGGAAGTGCTGCAACCCCGTCCCCGGCGACCGGATCGTGGGCTTCGTCACCCGGGGGCGCGGCGTCACCGTCCACACCGTCGCCTGCGAGAAGGTGCTCGAGAGCTCGGTCGAGCGGCGGGTCGACGTCACCTGGGACGTGAAGGGCGACTTCAAGCGGTCGGTGGCCCTCCGCGTCGTGGGGCTCGATCGCCCCGGCCTGCTCGCCACCATCTCCAAGGCCTTCGGCGAGGCGGCGATCAACATCTCCCAGGCGTCGGTGAAGACCGCCGGGGAGCGGGCGGTCTTCGATCTCGAGGTCGCGGTCGGCGACCTGAAGCAGCTCACCGGCGTCATGCGCGACGTCGAGCGGATCCCCGGGGTCCAGTCGGTCGCGCGCCTCTAGGAGGAGCCCCGTGCACACCGCCATCGCCACCCCCGCCGCGCCCCGCGCCATCGGCCCCTACAGCCAGGCGGTCGTCGCCGCCGCCGGCCGGACCCTCTACCTCTCCGGGCAGATCCCCCTCGACCCGCGCACCGGGGAGCTGGTGCGGGGGACGATCGAGGACGAGACCCGCCAGGCGCTGGAGAACCTGCGCGCGGTCCTGGCGGCCGCCGGCGCCGGCTTCGACGCCGTCGTCCGCACCACCATCTTCCTCGTCGACCTCGCCGACTTCGCGCGGGTGAACGAGGTCTACGGCGGCTACGTCGGCGCCACCCCGCCGGCGCGCGCCACGGTCCAGGTCGCCGGCCTCCCCCGCGGCGCCCGCGTCGAGATCGACGCCGTGGCCGTGCTCGCCTGAGGCTCACGGCTCGACGTAGGTGTACTCCTTCCCCGCCCAGTTCCGCAGGACCCAGCGCTTCCCCTCGTGGCGGACCACGTAGTCCGGGTTCACGGGGATCTTGCCCCCGCCGTCCGGGGCGTCGACGACGAAGTAGGGGACCGCCAGCCCGGAGGTGTGGCCGCGGAGCGCCCGGATGATGCGGCGCCCCACCTCGATGGGCGTGCGGAAGTGGCTGATCCCCTGGGCCAGGTCGCACTGGTAGATGTAGTAGGGGCGGATCCGCATCATCAGCAGCCGGTGGTTCAGGTCCTTCACGATCCGCGGATCGTCGTTGACGCCCCGGAGGAGCACCATCTGGTTGCCGAGGGCGCACCCGGCGTCGGCCAGCCGCCGCGCCGCCTCGTAGGCCTCGGCGGTGCACTCGCGCGGGTGGTTGAAGTGGGTGTTGACGTAGACCGGGTGGTGCCGGCGGAGCATCCGGACCAGGTCGTCGGTGATCCGCTGCGGCAGCGTCACCAGGTTGCGGGTCCCCAGGCGGAAGATCTCGACGTGGGGGATCGCCCGGAGCCGCCCCAGGATGTCGTCGAGGCGGTCGTCGGAGAGCGAGAGCGGATCGCCGCCCGAGATCACCACGTCCCGGATCTCGGTGTGGTGCGCGATGTAGGCGATGCTGCCGTCGATCTGGGCGTGGGCCGCCGCGCTCGTCGGGTCGGCGACCTTGCGCTTGCGCGTGCAGTGGCGGCAATAGACCGGGCAGTTGTGGGTCGTGTAGAAGAGCACCCGGTCCGGGTACCGGTGGGTGATCCCCGGGACCGGCATGTCCCGCTCCTCCGCCAGCGGGTCGAGCAGATCGACGGGGCTGCTGCTGAGCTCCCCGGCCGACGGCACCGCCTGGAGCCGGATCGGGCAGGTCGGGTCCTCCGGATCCATGAGCCCCGCGTAGTAGGGGGTGATCCCCATGTGGAAGTGCGCCTCCGCGTCGACGACCGCGCGGCGCTCGTCGTCGGAGAGCCGGATCACCCGCTCCAGCTGCTCGAGCCGGGTGACGCGCTCCCGCTGCTGCCAGTGCCAGTCGTTCCACTGGGCCTCGGCCACCCCGCGCCAGATCGACCGCCCGCCCAGCGGGAAGCGGGAGCGGACGTGGCTCACCGGGAGGGGGTCGGCCGGAGGAGCGGCGCCCGGCGGCGCCGGCGCCGGCGCGGCCGCGGGATCCGAGGTGTCGTCGAGCTTCATGGCGCGCTCCCGCCGGAGCCGGCCCTCACCGGTCGCGGTGATCCCTAACCGGCCCGGCACAGCGTGACACGTCCCGCGCGCGGCCGCAGTGCCCCTCCGAGGTTTGACTCGCCGGGAGGGGCCCGGGTAGCGTGCCGCCGGCTCCGCCCCGCCGCTCCAGGCCCGGCCGGCCGAAGGCGACGGACGATGGACTGGACCCCCCGATTCCCCGGCGTCGGCGCGGCCGACTGGACCGACTGGCGGTGGCAGCTCCGCCACGCGCTCCGGACGGAGGCGGAGCTCGCGCGGGTCGTGGCGCTCACCGCGGACGAGCGGCGCGGGCTCGCGCTGGGCGGCCTCCGGACGGCGGTCACCCCGTACTACGCCGCCCTCGCCGACCCCGGCGACCCCGGCTGCCCGGTCCGGCGGCAGGCGATCCCGGTCGGCGCGGAGGGCGTCGCCGCGCCGGGCGACCGGGTGGATCCGACGGGGGAGGAGCTCCACCGCCCCCTCCCCGCGGTGGTCCACAAGTACCCGGATCGCGCCCTCCTGCTCGTCACCA
>JAJXSQ010000220.1 GCA_021784495.1 Myxococcales bacterium
GGGAGCGCGGCGCTGACGGTGGGGAAGGCGGCGACGAGCCTGGCGCTGGCGGCGGCGCCGGTCCTCGGCCAGGCTGTGACGCTGACGGCGACCCTCACGGTGACCGCGCCCGGCGCCGGGACGCCGAGCGGGGCGGTGACCTTCTACGACGGCGGGTCGCCGATCGGCACCGGGGCGATCTCGGGAGGGAAGGCGACGCTCGCCACCTCGACCCTCGCCGCGGGGAGCCACGCGCTCACCGCGAGCTACGGCGGCGACGCCAGCTTCGCGGCGAGCGGCTCGAGCGCCACGGCGCTCACCGTCGGGCCGGCCGCGACCCGCCTCGCGCTGGCGCCGAGCACCGCGACCCCGCTGGTGGGGCAGGCGGTGACGCTCACCGCCACCGTGGCGGTGGTGGCGCCCGGGGCGGGGACGCCGGCGGGGGCGGTGACCTTCGCGGATGGCGGCACGATCCTCGGGACCGGGGCGCTGAACGGGTCGGGGGTGGCGAGTTTCACCACGAGCGCGCTGGCGCTCGGCGGCCACACGCTCACCGCGAGCTTCGCCGGGACGGCGAGCTTCTCGGCCAGCAGCGGGACGGCCGGGGTGACGGTGGGGCAGGGGTCGAGCCAGGTGGCGGTGTCGAGCGGGCCGAGCCCGTCCTCCTTCGGCCAGCTGGTGAAGCTGGTGGCGCTGGTGACCGCCCAGGCGCCGGCGGCCGGGACGCCGACCGGGACGGTGACCTTCAGCGAGGGCGGGAAGGTGCTCGGGACGGCGAGCCTCTCGGGCGGCGCCGCCAGCCTCCCGATCTCCACCTTCGCGGTCGGCACCCACGTGATCGCGGCCGCCTACGGCGGCGACGCGAGCTTCGGCGGTTCGACGTCGGCCACGCCGGCCACGCAGGCGGTCGACCCGGCGGCGACGGCGACGGCCCTCTCCAGCTCGAAGACGCCGACGGTCTGGGGTGAGCAGGTGACGCTGACGGCGCAGGTGACGGTGACCGCGCCCGGGGCGGGGACGCCGACCGGGACGGTGACCTTCAGCGCCGGGACGACGACGCTCGGGACCGGGACGGTCGACGCGACCGGGACGGCGCTCCTCCAGACGGGGGCCGTCGCGGTCGGGACCCAGGGGCTCGTCGCGACCTACGGCGGCGACGGGAGCTTCGCGGTGAGCGTCTCGCCGACCGTCTCGCAGACGGTCGACCAGGCGGCGAGCACGACCACCGTCACCACCACCCCGGCGCCGTCGGTCTTCGGCCAGCCGGTGACCCTCACCGTGGCGGTCGCGCCGGTCTCGCCGAGCGCCGCGACGCCGACCGGGACGGTGACCGTCCTCGTCGACGGGGCTCCGCTCGGCACGCCGACGCTCGGCCCGACCGGGACGGCGACGGTGACCGACGCGGCGCTCGCGGTGGGGAGCCACACCGTGACCGCGAGCTACGGCGGCGACGCCGGCTTCACCGGGAGCGCGACGGCCGCGCCGGCGACGCAGGTCGTCGGGCAGGCGGTGACCATGACCGCGCTCACGGCACCGGGGAGCGCGGTGAGCGGCCAGCCGGTCACCTTCACGGCCACGGTCGCGGTCGCCGCCCCCGGCGCCGGCACGCCGACCGGGACGGTCACCTTCTCCGACGGCGGGGCCACCCTCGGCACCGGCACGCTCGGCGGGGCCGGGAGGGCGACCTTCACCACCTCGACACTCGCCGTCGGCGCGCACGCCATCACCGCGACCTACGGCGGCGACGCGAGCTTCCAGGGGAGCGGCTCCGGGCCCGGGACGACGACCGTGGCCGCCGCGTGGACGGCGGTGGCGGTGACCACCAGCATCACCCCGTCGCTGGCGAGCGAGCCGGTGACCTTCACCGCGACGGTGACCGCGGTGGCGCCCGGCGCCGGGACGCCGACCGCGGCCGTCACCTTCCTCGCCGACGGGGTGCCGCTGGGGACGGCGCCGGTCGTCGCCGGCGTGGCGACCTTCCCCACGGCGCTGCTGCCGGTCGGGACCCACGCGGTCACCGCCTCCTACCCGGGCGACGCCGCGCTCGCCCCCGGCGCCTCGGCGCCGGTCACCCAGCAGGTGATGCGGGCGAGCCCGGTGGTGGGCGTCGCCGCGGCGCCGTCGCCGACGGTCTACGGGACCCCGGTGACGCTCACCGCCACGCTCTCCCCCGGCCCGCTCGTCACCGCGGCGCCGACCGGGACGGTGACCTTCCTGGACGGCGCGACGCCGCTCGGGACGGGGACCGTCGCCGGCGGGGTGGCGACGCTGGTCACCGGCGCCGCGGTCCTCGACGCGGGCTCGCACGCGCTCACCGCGGCCTACGGCGGCGACGCGGACTTCGCGCCGGTCACCTCGCCGCCCTTCGTCCAGGCGGTGAACCGGGCGGCGGCGGTGGTGGCGCTGGCGCTCTCGCCGGCGGCGCCGGTCACCGGCCAGGCGGTGACGCTGGCGGCGACGGTGACCGGGGCGGGGTCGACGCCGACCGGGACGGTGACCTTCACCGACGGGGCGACGACGCTCGGGACCGGGACGCTCGACGGGAGCGGCAAGGCGACGCTCACCACCTCGGCGCTCGCGGTGGGGACGCACGCGCTCGCGGCGGCCTACGGCGGCGACGCGGACCACGCGGCCACGAGCGGGAGCGCGGCGCTGGCGGTGGGGAAGGCGGCGACGAGCCTGGCGCTGGGGGCGGCGCCGGCGGCGCCGGTCCTCGGCCAGGCGGTGACGGTGACGGCGACCCTCACGGTGACCGCGCCCGGCGCCGGGACGCCGAGCGGGGCGGTGACCTTCTACGACGGCGGGGCGCCGATCGGCACCGGGGCGATCTCGGGAGGGAAGGCGACGCTCGCCACCTCGACCCTCGCCGCGGGGAGCCACGCGCTCACCGCGAGCTACGGCGGCGACGGGTCGTTCACCGGCTCCGCGTCGGCCCCCCTCCCGCTCGCCGTCGGGGGCGGCGCGACGACGGCGGCGCTGGCCGTCAGCCCGTCGCCGGCCACCGTCGGCCAGGCGGTGACCCTGGTCGTCACGGTCACCTCCGGCGGCGGCACGCCGCCCGGGACGGTGCTCCTGTCCGACGGCGGGGCGCCGCTCGGCGCGGTGACGCTCGACGCCGCCGGCCACGGGACGCTCACCGTCTCCGGCCTCGCCGCCGGGGCCCACGCCCTCGCCGCGGTCTACGCCGGGTCGGGCTCCTTCCTCCAGTCGCGGCCGGCGGTCGTGACCCTGGAGGTGAACCCGGCCTCCTCGACCACCGCCGTCGCCTCCTCGGCCAACCCGACCACCACCCACCTCGAGGTGGTCTTCACCGCCACGGTGACCACCCCGGCCTCGGGCGCGGGCACGCCGACCGGGACGGTGACCTTCACCGACGGGACCGGCGCGCTCGGGGCGGCGTCGCTCGACGCGACCGGGACGGCGACCCTCGCGGTCCGCTCCCTGGCCCGCGGCCCCCACCCGATCACCGCCGCCTACGGCGGCGACGCGGGCCACGCCGCGAGCAGCGGCGCCCTCGCCGAGACGGTCGAGGACGCCCCGCCGGTGGCCGGCTCCGGGAGCGCCCTCGCCTTCGGCGCCGCCGGCCCGACCGCCACCGTCGCCGGGAGCGGGGCCGCGCTCGCCGGGATCGCCACCGCCGAGCTCTGGTTCGCGCCCGACTGGTCCGACCCCGCGCAGGTGAGCGGCGCCGGCTGCCTGGCCGGCCTCGGCGCCGGGGCCACGGCGCGCTTCCTCGCCTGCGTGACCCCGGCCCGGGACGCCCTGCAGATCACCCTCGGCGCGGCCGCGGAGTCGGTGGCCGTCGCCGGCGGGCTGGCCACCGGCGCCTGGCACCACCTCGCGCTCGTCGGCCTCCCCTCCGAGACGCTCGTCTACCTCGACGAGGCGCTCGTGGCCACGCTCCCCGAGCCGCTCGGCGCCGGGGCCGCCGGCATGGCGCTCACGCTCGGCGCGCGGCCGACCGCCGCCGGCGTCGACCAGCGGCTCGTCGGCCGGATCGACGAGGTCCGGCTCTGGACGTCGATCCGCTCCCAGGCCGAGCTCGCCGCGACCGCCGAGGCGCCGCTCGCCGGCACCGAGCCGGGGCTCGCCGGGCTCTGGCGCCTCGACGAGGGGGCCGGGACGTTCCTCTACGACGCCAGCCCCGGCCAGTCGGACGGCCGGCTCGACGCCGCGCCGGCCGGGACCTGGGTCCCCTCCGACGCCTGGCGCTGGCGCGCCACCCGGGTGGGCCTGCCGGTCCCGGCCTTCCTCGCCGCCTACGATCCGGACGGCGATCCGGTGACGCTCTCGGTGACCGCGCCGCCGGCGGGCGGGGTGGTCACCGCCACCGGCGCCACGCTGAGCTACCTGCCCACGGGCGGCTTCCGCGGCGACGACGCCTTCACCTACCGGGCGTCCGACGGCACCCTGCACGACGACTTCACCGTCGACGTCGGCGTGGCCAGCGGCGGCAGCTGCCAGCTCGCCGCCGACTGCGGCGGGGGGGAGAGCTGCGTCGCCGGCCTCTGCACCTCGGCGCACGCGCTCCAGGAGGTCTCCGGCGGCTGCGCCACCGGCGGCGCCGCGGTCGGGATCCCCTGGGCCCTCGCCCTGCTCGGCCTGGCCCGCCGCCGCCGGCGCGCCGCGCCGGCCGGAGGTGCGCGATGAGCGCCGCCGCGAGGCTCCTCGCC